>NZ_JACCSO010000418.1 GCF_013812955.1 Nannocystis sp.
CCCTCCGACCCCGGCGCCCTCACCCATCGCTTCCCGACGGCCCAGGAGCTCGCCCGCCACGGCCCCGCCGAGCTCGCCGCGATCGGCCTGCCTGCGACCCGGGCCGCGACCCTGCACAACCTCGCCATCGCCTTCAGCGCCGGCCCCATGCGCGAGCCGCCCGACGACCCCGAGGCCTTCGCCGCGGTCCTGCGCACGATCCCCGGCATAGGTGACTGGAGCGCGCAGTACCTGGTGCTGCGCGGCCTGCACCACCCCGACGCCTTCCCATCCGGCGACCTCGTGCTGCGCAAGGCCCTCGGCCTGACCTCCAGGGCCATCGAGGCCCGCGCCGCCGCCTGGCGCCCCTGGCGAGCCTACGCCGCCCTGCACCTCTGGACCGCTTTCAGCGAGACCCCACCATGAGCACCGCACACCCCATCCCGACCACCCTGCAGATCGACAGCCCGCTCGGCCCCCTGCGTCTCTTTGCGGCCGACGGCGCGGTCTGCGGGATCTTCCTGCCCAACCAAAGCCCGACGCTGATCGCCAGCGCCGGCCCGCCCGACCCGGTGCTGCAGCTCGCCGCCGGGCAGCTGCGCGAATACTTCGCCGGTCATCGCCGCGAATTCAGCGTCCCGCTGCGCGCCGCCGGGACCGAGTTCCAGCACAGCGTCTGGCGCGCGCTGCTGGCGATCCCGCACGGCGAGACCCGCAGCTACGGCGCGCTCGCGCTGGCGATCGCGCGCCCGAGCGCGAGCCGTGCGGTCGGCCACGCCAACAGCAAGAACCCGATCTCGATCCTCGTGCCCTGCCACCGCGTGGTCGGCAGCACCGGCGCCCTGACCGGCTACGCGGGCGGCGCCGCGGCCAAGCAGTGGCTGCTCACCCACGAGGCCACCATGGCGCGCTGAGATGCACTAACCTCTCGCCCCATGCACGTGCAACCCGTCGCCCTCGTCACCGGGGCCAACCGCGGCATCGGCCGTGAGATCTGCCGCCAGCTCAACGAGCGCGGCTACCACGTGCTACTCACCGCCCGCGACCCCGCCCAGGGCGTGCCCGTCGCCCGCGAGATGGGCCTCGAGTTCCTGCCCCTCGATGTCACCGACCCCGCCAGCATCGAGCGCCTCGCCGCCAGCCTCGAGCGTCGCAAGCTCGGCCTCGACATCCTCGTGCACAACGCCGGCGTCATGTTCCGCCACTTCGACGCCGAGGTCGCCCGGGCCACCCTCGCCGTCAATTACTTCGGCGTCCTCCACCTGACCGAGGCCCTGCTCCCGCACCTGCGCCCCCGCGCCCGCGTCGTCATCGTCTCCAGCGGCCTCGGCGACCGCCAGGCCCTCGCCGAGCACCTGCGCCCCCGCTTCGCCGACGGCGCCCTCGACCGCGCCGAGCTCACCCGCCTCATGGCCCAATTCGTCAGCCTCGCCGCCGAGGACCGCCACCAGGCCGCCGGCTGGCCCTCCTACGCCTACGCCGTCTCCAAGCTCGGCGCGACCATGCTCGCCCAGGTGCTCGCGCGCGAGCTCGCCGACGACCCCCGCGGCCTGCAGATCAACGCCCTGTGCCCCGGCTGGGTGAAGACCGCGATGGGCGGCGAGGGAGCCGAGCTCGAGGTCGGCGAGGGGGCCGACACCGCCGTCTGGCTGGCCACCCAGCCCCCCGGCAGCGGCGGCTTCTACCGCAACCGCCAGCCCGCCACCTGGTGACGCCGCCGCCTGTCGACGTGCGACGTGCTCGCCTGCTCAGTACGCCACGACGTCGTTTGTGACGTCGACAAGCCCGCAGCCAGGGCACTCGACGCGATGCTCGGTGACCCAGCCGCCGAAGCTACGCCCCGTGACGGCCCTGCGCCCAAGATCCACATCGTGCTCGTCGGCGCTAACCCACCGGCGCCGGGGGCCGGTCCACGAGCGCGCAATAGTCGGGGAGCTCGAACTTGTCGGCCTGCGGCGCGAGCAGCTTGTTGCCAAGGCGGCTCGCCAGGACGCCCGCAGCCAGACGCGCGCCGGCGTGGAAGATGGCGATGCCGATCTTCGTCTTCGGATGTGCCAGTCGAGGGACCCCCGGCGGGAGCGCCTGCGCCGCGTGAACGAGCGGGCGCATGATCCGTTCATAAGCAGCGAACGCCTGCCCGTGGTCTTCGTGCCGCGCGATCTCACCGGCGAGCACGTAAGCGCCGACGATCGCGAGGCTCGTGCCCATTCCGCTGATCGGTGTCGGGCAGTAGCCCGCGTCCCCGACGAGCGCCACTCGGCCGCGTGACCATCGCGGGGCCAGCACCTGAGCGATCGAGTCGAAGTACAGCTCCGTCGCACCATCGAGCGCAGCGAGCACCCGCGGAGCCGCCCACCCCGCGTCGCTGAAGATGCGGCGCAGGACGTCCTTCTGCGCGTCTATGCCGAGTCGTTCGTGGCCGCGTGGCTCGGACGTGAACGTGAGCAGGACCCGGGTCGTGCCCACATTGTCGGGGCGCAGCTGGATCGTTCGACCACCGGGCGCATTGTACCAGGACCACCACGGGCTATCGGTGGCGATCCGAGGGATGGTGAGATAGGCCATGTAAAGGCCGATCTCCCGGACCTCGGCCTCGCCGCCGAAGACGATGGAGCGGGTGCGGGAGCGGACGCCGTCCGCGACGATCACGAGGTCGAAATCGCGGGCTTTTCCCGCGGCGAAGGTCGCGGTCACCACGCCGTCGTGCTCGCTGAGGTCCGTGATGTAGTCGCCGAAGATGTATTCGCTGCCACCTCGCGTCCGGTCGTGGAGGATCCGGACGAGGTCGCCGCGGAGGATCTCCAGCTCGGCCGTGAAGCCGTCCGTGTCGGACTTGCCGGCGGGGAATTCGGCCCTCGTCACGTTGTGACGGTCGACGAACCGGAGCCCCTTCTCGCCCGTCGAGGCGGCGAACAGCTCCGCTTCGATCCCCATTCGTCGGGCGACCTCTCGTCCCGCTCCCCGGATGTCGACGTTCTGTCCGCCGAGCCGCGGCTCGCCGGCGCGCTCGATCACGACCGGCCGCAGGCCATAACGTCGCAACCAGAAGGCGAGCGTGGGGCCGGCAATGCTGGCACCGGAGATGAGGACGGTTCGTTCGGTCATCGAAGCCTCTTCGGAGGGTTTCGAGGATAGCACGATGTCTGGCGAGCAAGGCGTGCTCGGCAGACACGCCACTGAACGCTGATATATCCGTGGCACCGGCCCCCACCGTGGGATCGGTGTCCGTCACCCGCCGGCCGTTCACCGGCTCAGGCGGATGAACTTTCGCAGCCAGGCCAGCGCGGCCTCCTCCTCGGTGAACAGCCGGGTCGGCAGGCGCTGGGCGCTGAAGGCGAGCGCGATGTTGCCGAAGGTGCGGCCATACCCGGAGTCGATCAGGATCGCCAGCGCCAGCGGCCCGCGCTCTTGCAGCGGCTTCCCGTAGGCCTCGCGCACGCCCGGCTCGGTCAGGAACTCGCCGCGTGCGTCGACGAGCAGCGGCCGCCGCACATCACCTGCGAGCTCGACGAACGACGCGAAGTGGATCTGCACATCGGCGAGCGTGTGGCGAACGCCGGGCCTGTTGCGGTGATATACGATGCCGTCCGCGCGCAACCACACGTCACCGGCGCGGAGTTCGAGCGTCTTGATGGGGCGCGCCGGGTCGTCGGTCATGGTGCCTTCCTGCGTTGGTCTTCTGCGAGCGCGTCCGCGAGATCGGCGAAGCAGGGCACGCCGCGGAGCGGCTCCTGCGCGTCTGCCAGCCATGGCGCGAGCCCCGGGGGGACCCCCGACAGCACCCCACGCACACCGATCAGACGCAGCGCCTGGAACACGCGCGCCAGCTCGACCGCCGTCGAGATGTCGCGGAACAGGGCGCCGGTCAGATCGATCACCACGGTGGTCACGCGCCGGGCGATCGCCGCCGCGAGCAGTCGGTGGATGATCTCGGCGGTTCGGAACGAGTCGAACTCGCCGACCAGAGGGACGCACAGGGCGCTCTTGCGGACCTGCAACAACGGGAGCTCGACGTGGGACAGCAGCTCGACCTGGGCCGCGATCTGCTCGTCGCGCGCCTCGATCAGGGCCTCGTTGGTCGCGTGCTCGTCGAGCACGTCGTAGCCCGCGTCGCGCACCCGGGCGATCACCGCGGCGTGCTCCTCGCTCGTGACTGTGCGCTCCAACTCGGCCAGAGCGGACAAGAACGCGGTTCGGAGTGAGTCGTTGGCGCCCATGCGTCGGTCGGCGGCGATGGTACCAAGTTCCTGCGCACGCCTCCCCGCGATCGTCGGCGTCGCCGCGGCACACTTTCACGCGACATGCGCCATTTTCGCCGCTTTCACGGCCACAAACGCGCGCTCCATCATTACTCGAACAGCGCCAGGACCTTCGCCTGCACGCCGAGCGTCTCGGCCTCGTCGCCGCGGACATATACCCATATCTCCTGGATCGAGACATTGCCGCGGACGATGCAGCGAAAGCCGCCCGTGATCGGATGGAACTTGACGGCGGGTTTGCCGAGCCCGATCTGCTTGATGATGCCGAGCGAGATCTTCGTGACGTCGGGCTGGCGCTCGAGCGCCGACACCACGTCCCTGGCCTTCTCGATGATGGTCGTGTGACTCCTGGTGAGCTTCCTGCCGGTCTTGTGGGAGGGCATGAGAAGGGCGACCAGGGCCGGAGCGCGGCCCGCTTATACCCTGGTCGCAGCGCGGCCGGCAACGCCAGCGACCCGGCACGGCTCGAGGGCGCCGCCGTCATCCACCGCGTTTGGCCCGGGCCACATGCGCGCGGCGCCGCTCCGCTCGGCGCCTGCAGGCGTGGGCCCGGCGGCCCCGCGCGTGGTCAACCGCGCCGCCAGTCGTTACCATCGGGGCCGTCACGAGACCCGGACCGCTCATGAAAAAACTCCCGTATTGTTTGCTCGCCACGACCATGGCGCTCGGCCTGGCCGCTTGCGCCGCCAAGTCCACGCCGCCCGCCACATCCCCGGAGCCCCAGCCCGCGGAGGGGCCACCGCCCGTCGAGGCCGAGCCCGCCGCGACCGAGCCTGCGGCCGAGCCTGAGCCGGCCAGGTCGGCGGCGTCGACGACTCCGACGGCGGACCTCATCGACACCGCCGATGGCATGGGCACCTTCACGACCTTCCTCAAGCTCGTCGAGGAGGCCGGACTTACCCAGGCCCTCCACGAGGACGGCCCGCTCACGTTGCTGGTGCCCGATGACGCGGCGTTCGCCAAGCTGGCCGCGGGCGAGCTCGACAAGCTGCGCAAGGACAAGAAGTCGCTCACGGCGCTGGTGAACAACCACGTGCTGCCGGGTCGGGCCATCAAGTCGGTGGAGCTCGGCACGATGCCGACCGCCAGGACCGCGGCCGGTCCGGAGATCACCATCGACTCGGCCGACGGCACCATCAAGCTCAACGGCGCCGGCGCGGTCGTGAAGGCCGATGTCATGACGACCAACGGCGTCATCCATGTCATCGACATTGTGCTCACACCCGGGAAGCGAGCGAAGAAGGGGAAATAGCCGCCCCGGCGCAGGGATACCCGGCCGGATGGTTGACGGGCGAGGACCCCGCGCGACCTCCTGCCGCGACTCCTCGCCGGTTGCAGCATGCAGATCCAGGGGCTGCACGACGCACCGATCCCGCGGCCACCGTTGCCGGCCGCCGTCGGTCCGCCGGTGTCCGTGTTGGTGTATAGATTCGCCGACCAGCGGGGTGACCTGACAGTGCGCCGTCCCCTGGTTTGATGAGCCTGGGATCCTCCGAGCATACATTTGGCGAGCATGACCGCCGCGCTCGCTCGCTCGCCCCCCTCGGCATTGGCGGTGTGGCATGCGAACGTCCGCATAAGAGGGCGCGCACAATCCCTACTACGCTCGGAACCGCACAATGTAGAAAGGGCCTTGAACTGGGAATGTTCCCAGGTCCGGCGCGATCTCGGGAATAGCCCCCTAAATGGTCGTTCTGAGCCAGCGCCTCCCCCGCACATCGTAACATTGGTGGCGCGGCGTCCGACCCTCGCATTTCTTTGGCCCCTGTCATCCGACGCCGACTTCAGCTCTACATCTGGCGGCTTTGGGAGCAATGGCCGCATCTGAAATGAGAGTATCGACCCACCAGGACAAGATTTGCGCCGCTCGTGATCGGTTTGTCGGCCTTTGAATGCGTCCGCGGAACCGTCTATTTCGGCGTTTGTGCCGGCGTCACTTGGAACAGTGCTTTGACAGAGGCATGTAGGCCTCGCAGCTTGAGACCCAGATTCTTCCCCCCTTTGCGGAGTCGACGCAGATGAAGGCAAGCAATTTGATGATCGTGAAGGACCCCTCCTGTGTCGCCTCGGTCGAGCCGGCCACCGCTGAGCGCCCCGCCGGCGCCTCCCCTGCGGGCGAGAGCGAGGCCGCGGGACCGCTGAGCGTGTACTTCCGTGACATCGCCCGCTCCGAGGTCATGACCCGCGAGCAGGAGTGTACGCTCGCAGCCCGCATCGACGAGCTGCGCCGCTCGCTGTGGGGAGCCGCCCTCGACTATCCGCCGTTCGTCGCCAGCATCTGCGAGCTGGCGCGCGAGGTGCTGCCCGCGGCGAGCTGCCCGAGCGCCGCGCTCGACGCGATGATCCTCGCCGCCCCCAAGCTGCGGGACCGCGACCTCCGCATCCACCGCGAGCAGTACGAGAGCTCGCGCGAGGCCCTGACCCGGGCGCTCGCCGGGGCCGACCTCGACAACCTCGTCGCCGACCGCATGCTCGCCGACCTCACCAGCATCGAGACGGGCCAGCACAAGGGGCTCAGCATGAAGGTCAAGCACCCGCCGCGCGGCAGCCTGCCCTTTCTCACCTACGTGCACGCGGTGCGCAACGAGTACCAGGCGTACTGGGCCGCCCGCGCCGAGTTCGTGCAGGCCAACCTGAAGCTGGTCGTCACCATCGCGCGCCGTTACAGCCGCGGCCGTATGCCGCTGCCGGACCTGATCCAGGAGGGTAACCTCGGGCTGATGAAGGCGGTCAACCGCTTCGACCCGCGCAAGGGCTGCCGCTTCTCGACCTACGGCAGCTGGTGGATCCGTCACGCCGTGACCCGGGCGATCGCCGACAAGGGCCGCACCGTCCGGCTCCCCGTCCACATGATCGACGCATACGGCAAGGTGCTCCGGGCCCGGCGCCAGTTCGAGGCCCGCCACGGCCGCCTGCCCAGCGACGTCGAGCTCGCCGAGACCTGCGACGTCAGCCCCGAGCGGCTCGCCCGCATGAGCGTCTCGCTGATCGAGGCCCCGGTCAGCTTCGACCAGCGCCTCTCCGGCGCCACCGACCTGACCCTGCTCGACGCCATGGAAGACACCAACACGCCGCTGGCGCCCGAGGCGATGGACCACGGGCTGATGATGGAGCACCTCCACGAGCTGTTCGACGAGCTGCAGCCCTTCGAGGCCGACATCCTGCGCAAGCGCATGGGCATGGTCGACGGCGTCGAGATGACCCTCAAGGAGATCGGGAAACACTACGGCCTCTCGCGCGAGCGCATCCGCCAGCTGCAGGAGCAGGCGCTCGCCAAGCTACGGGCCGAGTTCGACCGCCGCGGCCTGCTGTGAACGCGCACGCGGCCGGCAGCGCGGCAGGCCGCCTCGCGGCGAACGATCCGATCCGCTCGCGCGCTGGTGATACGCTCGCCCACCGCGCCCGCTTCGCCCGCTGTTCGGCGACGTCTGACATCCGCCGGAGCATGGCCTGTCGATATCGGCGACGATGGCGGCATGCACGGCGGCGAATGCGTCGTCGTGACGCTCGGCAGCCGCGCCGACATTTTCCGCTCTGATCGCGCGGGCGCTGTTGCGGCGAACGGGGCGCGGCGGGGGCGAACGATCCTGGCGCAGCCCGCGGTGGCACGACGAACACGCCTTGCTCGGCCCGCTCCGAGGCCCCACGCTCGAACGTGGATTGCGCGAGTTGCGGGCGACCGCGATGCATCAAAGTATTCACAATGGCTGCCCCGTTCCGTCAGCACGAGCGCGTCGCCGGGCGTCGCGTCGCGCGCCGCGTACGACCTGACAAATCTTGCCAAGACGCGCTGGCTCTCGTTCGCCGCCCACTCGCCGCGAGCCGGGAACGGTCGTCATTGCTCGCCAACTGGCCGATCGGATCATGGACATTCGGAGGCACCGATCATCAAAGCGGCGAAAGAAAGGTAGACAAAATGGCGCGCAAGACAACTGGAACCAGGATCACGATTAAGGGCGGCAGGACCATCGCGGCCCGCATGTCCCTCACGCTGGCCGCGGCCCTGCTCGTATGCACGGACCCGGCCTGCACGGCATCCCACGACCCGGCCGACTCGGCCGACTCGGCCGGCTCGCCCGACTCGAGCGGCTCGCCCACCTCGCTCACCTCGCCCGACTCCATCGACTCGGATGGCTCGCCCACCTCGGGTGGCTCGCCCACCTCGTCCGGTCCACCGGACCCGGATGACTCGACCGGCTCGACCGATTCGGGGGACCCGTCCGATTCGGGCGATCAGACCACCGGAGCCGCAGAGCCACCCGGGGACTGTAATTTTATGCCCATGCTCCCGATCGATTGCGCGGCGATCGCCCGCATCGTCCCGACCGGCGTCGGCATATCCGACGCCCACGTCGCGCGTCGTCACCTTCACCTCGAGGACGCCTCCGGCGCCGCGCTGGGTCCCGAGTTTCAGGCCTGTCTCTTCGTCACCAACAGCCAATGCGAGGTCGCCCCCGTCGCGCTCGCGCCCGCGCCGAGCCGCTCGATCACGGCGTTGCTCGTGCGCCCTGACGCCGATCCCGCGGCCAACGCGGCGCTCGCCGAGGCGCTCTCGGACTTCATCGACCTCCGGCCCGAGGGCGAGCAGATCGGGGTCTTTCGCTGGGGCGCCACGGTGACGCAGATCTCGACGCCGACCGCGGACAAGGCTCGCCTGCACCGCCTCGTGGCCAGCGGGCTGCAGCCGCCGGGCGGCGACAGCCTGCCGATCGCCGGCGCCATCGCGGCCATCGCCGACCCGCTGGTATCGCTCGAGCGCGACAGCCACCTGAGCCTTCGCCAGCTCATCATCGTCGCCCCCGGCCACGCCCCTATCGCGCCCAAATCGCTCGAGCTCGGCGGCGACGCGGCGCACCTGCGCGTCGAGCTGCTCGCCGGCGCCGACGTCGAGGCGGCGCTGCAGGGCACCAGCGCGCGCATCGACGCCGCGCTCGCCGCTGGTGAGCTGGTCCTCCGTCAATGTGGCCTCGACGGCCTGCTCGGGCTCACCCTCCATACGGCGGGCGGCGGGCCCTCCCTCGCGCTGCCGGACCTTTACATCGTCGGCGCGGACCAGGCCGAGGGCGCGCCCGGCTGCGACCCCACCGATCAGGGGCTGACCCCCGCGCTGCCCAAGGTCATCGAGATCACGTTCTCGCCGACCGAGCTGCTCGACTACGAGGCGCGCCTCGACGAGCTCAGCAAGGAGCCCTTCTACGGCTCGGTTCGCACCGACCTCAACGCTCAGGGCGTGCACGCGCGCGTCAAGCTCAAGCTGCACGGCCAGGGCTCCCTCGACTGCGAGCGCAAGTCCCTCTCGCTCAACCTCACCGATGACCTGGCGCGGCAATGGCTGCCCGACTCGGGCACCGATAAGTTCATTTTGGTGTCCATGTGCAAGGACGACCGCTACATCACCCAGTTCACGGCCAACCTGCTGATGGCGGAGCGGGGGCTGTTCGCGCCCAAATTTCAGACGGTCGAGCTGATGATCGGCGGCGAGAGCCAGGGCGTCTACCTGCTCGTCGAGAAGCCCGATACCGTGCTCGAGCGCGGCACCACCCGGACCCGAATGATCGTTCGCCGCGCCAACGACATCAAGGGCGCCAAGCCCTCCCTCGACTACGCGGTCGACGACGAGGCGCAGGCCCTCGCGACCTATGAGGCCTTGATCACCACGGCCGAGTCCCTCAAGGGCGCGAAGCTGGTGGCCTGGCTCGAGCAGGCCATGGATCTCGACCAGTTCCTGCGCTGGATCGCGTTGATGAGCCTGCTTCAGTCCGGCGACTTCATCGACGAGGTCTACTTCGTGTCGACCGAGGTCACGGGGCCGAACGCGAGCGCCGAGGACTACTTCAACATCTCGACCTGGGACCAGGACGGCATCTTCACGAGCTGTCACAACGACGGCTTGAACGCGATGCCGGACCCCCACGGGCTGCTCAACTGCGTCGAGGGGCGCCTCGACCGCGCGATCTTCGGCGAGCCCAAGCTCTACGAGCGCTTCGCCAAGGAGCTCGAGGTGACCCTGGCATGGCTCGACCAGGAGACCTTCGACGCCGCGACTCACGTGAGCGAGGACAGGGTGCTCGAGGTCCTCGCCAGCGACGAGGCGCGGGCGGCCATGGTCGAGCTGCTCGACGACAACCCCGCGGCGGTCGCCTACGAGGTGGCCGAGGAGGAGGTGCTCGCGCGCGGGGCAGCGCTGCGCCAGAAGTTCGCCAAGCGGCGGGCGCTGCTCGTCGAGCTGCTCGCGGCCTACGACCCGTGATGACATTCGGGGTGCTCGGCCTTTCACGTGTCACCGTCGCAGCCGCCCGCGGATTCACCCCGACGGCCGCGACCCCGTCCTGGCCGTCACGGCACGTGGATGATGACGTCCGAGAAGAACCGGCTCGCCGTCGCGCTGTCCTTGCAGATCGTGCCACCGAGCAGATGCTCGCCCTGATCGAAGAGGACCTGCATGTCGCGCGTGTTCGGATGGACGACGATGGCCTCGGGGCCGGAGGCGGCGGGCCAGTCGAGGAGCTGGGTCACGAGCACGGGCGAGGCCCCGGGCGCGCCGCTCCACCGGTACAGGCGAAACGGGCCCGGTGCGCCCGCGTCCTTCGGCCCGGCGAGGATCAGCATGGCGGCGTGAAGGGGTGACCACGCCATCCCGCGCACGCGCAGGCCGCCGATGCCGAGCCGGGTGGCCTCGCCGAATTGCGGCTTGGCGCCGGTCACCACCGCGTCGGCGTTGAGCAGGGTCACGAGGATCGCGTCGGTGCCCTGCGACGGGTTGCGAAACCCCAGGACCAGCTGCTTCGGACGCTGCACGGTCGGGAGCCAGGCCAGGCCCTCGATGTTGATGCCGTTGACCTTGGGCGCGAGGTTGGCGTCGGTCGCCTTGCCGAGGTTCGCGGCGGCGGCGAGGGTCGCGATCACGGTGAGATCGGGGCTCACCCAGTTGGTGCTCTTCAGCAGCTCGTCGAGGAGCGTGCTCGTGTAGCCCGCGGTGGCGAACGACACGGCAGGCGCGGTCCCGGCGATGTCGACCGCGAAGAAGCGGTGGCGCATGCGCTCGAGCTGGCCGCTCTTGTTACGCCCGTGCGAGCTCACGACGTAGATGCGGTCGCCGATCCGCGCGGCGTCCTCGAGGTCGGCCTCGTCGCCGCTGGCGAGCCCGAGGCTCGCCGAGATGTCGACCGTCTTCACCGCGCCGGCGTTCGCGCCGCGCAGATAGACGCGCAGGCCCTGATCCTCGTCGTTGCCGCTGACGAAGTAATCGTCGCCGAGGGCGACCCCGAACGAACCGTCGCAGGTCTGTTGATAAAAGCCGGGGGTCGGATCCAGCGCGACCTCACCCGTGTCGTCGGCGCCCGTGCTGCTGCCGGTGTCGCCGGTGTCGCCGGTGTCGGGCGCACCCGTGGTGTCCGCGGGGCCGGCCTCGTGCCAGGTGATCGTCAGCTTCGGCCGCCGGGCCTTGGTGCCGTACTCGCTGGCGCGAAACTCCAGGCGATTGCTCGTACCTGGTCCGTCGAGGATGAAGCCATGATTCGACGCGGGATCATCGACCCAGGCCTGGACGACCGCGACGCCGGCGGCATTGAGCGAGATCGTGGCAACGCCGGTCTCCGGCGCCGAGAACGAGCCGAGCACGGCGGTGCCGCGGTCGTTCGTACCCGCGGCCCCGCCGGTCTGCCAGCTGCTGCCCGATGCGAACACCTTCCAGGTGGCCTGGTCCTCCCTCCAGGCGCGCTTCGCCGCATAGAGGTTGAAGACCTCCGGGCTCCGGTCGGACACCTCGAGAGCCAGGCTGACGCCCGTGACCACGGCGCCCGGCGGGATCGCCCCGGCGAGCTCCCAGGACAGCAGCGACAGCCGCTTCGTGGCCGCCTCCACCGACAGGCTGGTGTCGGAGCCGTTCTTGGTGGTCGGCGCCGAACCCTCGAGCATGGTGTCGCGGGTGCCGGCATACGCGCTGGTCGGCAGCAGGCCGTCCTGGAAGCTGACGCTCACCGGACTCACGTCCTCACGGGCCGCGATCGGCTCGTCGGATCCGTCGGCGCAGGCCGAGAGCAGGAAGAGGAGTGTATACAGCGCGCGGTGTGTCGGCCCGCGATACGAACGAAGATTGTGCATGGTCACCCGAGGGCGCGAAGTTATGCGATATCCAGATCGCCGAGGGTGACAGTTGGACCACGCGACGTGACAGCCTCGCGGTGTTCCGGCCGTGGGTGACACGAATGCGGCGCCCCGGCGACAACCCGGCCACGACGCGTGCGCTCGTCCGACATGTGACTTGCTGAGGTCGCTTCGGCGTGGCAGCTTGCGACCCTCGATGACAACGGATCGCAAGTACAGACGCCTCGCGGTGATCGGCCATGGCGGCATGGCCGACGTGCACCTCGTGGTCGCCCGCGGTGTCGGCGACTTCCACAAGCTGCTCGTGCTCAAGGAGCTGCGGCCCGGCTTCGCCGGCAGCGCCGAGCACCGGGCCATGTTCCTGCACGAGGCCCGCATCGCCGCCCGGATGGCCCACGAGAACGTGGTCCAGACCTATGCGATCGATGACACCGGCGGCCGGCCGTGCATGACCATGGAGTTCCTCGACGGCCAGCCGCTCCATCGTGTGCTCCGCCGGCTCGCGCCCGCCGGTCTGCCGCTGAATCTCCACTTGTGGGTGCTCGCCGAGGTGCTCGCCGGCCTGCACCACGCGCATGAGCTGTGCGACTATGAGGGCCGCCCGCTCGGCCTCGTTCACCGCGACGCGACCCCGCACAACGTGGTCGTGACCTACGCAGGTCAGGTGAAGCTGGTCGACTTCGGCATCGCCCACGCAGCCGAGGATGACGGGTCCACCGCGGTCGGGACCTTCAAGGGCAAGGCCTCGTACGCGGCCCCTGAGCAGGCGCGCGGCGACTCGGTCGACCGCCGCACGGATCTATTCGCGGTCGGGGTCATGCTGTGGGAGGCGCTGGCGCGGCGGCGGATGTGGCCGGGTCTCGGCGAGGTGGCGATCGTCCAGCGTCTGCGCGAGGCCGAGCTCCCCGCCCTCCCGGAGGAGGCGCCGTGCGGGCCGGAGCTGCGGACCTTGTGTGAGCGCGCGCTCGCGCCGGAGCTCGCGGGTCGTCCGGCGACCGCGGCCGAATTCGCCGAAGCGCTGACCCGGCACATTCCCGGTCCACGACCGTCGTCGCGCGAGCTCGGCCTGTTGGTGTCACAGGCCTTCACCAGCGAGCGCGAGGCGCTGCGCCGGCTGATCGCCGTGCAGTTGCGGGGCGCCCCCACGATCGATGCCGACGACGCGCCGGTGCTGGACCTCGCCCTGTTCACCGGATCGAGCAGCCACGTCGATGCGGCGCACCACCCCGACGAGCCGACCCGCCCCGATGGTCTGCCGTCCGGCGCAGATCCGCGGGCGATGCGCGACGAGACGACATTAGATCCCTCGCGTCGACGACAACAACAGCGCCGCCGCGCATATCTGACGCTCATCCTCGCGGCCTGTGCTCTGGTCGCACTGACAGCGCTGGCTCTGATCGAGCCGCCGCCGCAGCCGGGGGCCCAGCTTCAGATCGATCGCTCGGCTCCGCCGCCCGACTGCACGCGCGCCAACAAGCCGGAGGTCGAGCTGTCCGGCGAGATCGAGGGCGCCGCGCGACTGACCTGCGACAAGCAATATCGCCTCAGCTTCATGACCTTCGTGCGGCCCGGCGCGACCCTGACCATCGACGCGGGCACGACCATCGTCGGCGACCGTGACAGCCTCGGCGTGCTCGTCGTCCAGCCAGGGGCCCGGATCGTCGCCGAGGGCACGCCCGACCGGCCGATCGTGTTCACCAGCGCTGCCCCGCCGCACGAGCGCCGCGCCGGCGACTGGGGCGGCCTGCTCCTCCTCGGCCGCGCGCCGACCAACTTGCGCGACGCCGGGGGCCGACCCATGCGCGGCAAGGTCGAGGGCATCGCCAGCGGCGGCGAGTACGGCGGCGACGACCCTGACGACAGCAGCGGCGTGCTCCGTCACGTGCGCGTCGAATACAGCGGGACATTGCTCGGACCCAACAACGAGATCAACGGCGTGACCTTGGCGGGGGTCGGGCGCGGCACGGAGTTCGACCACGTGCAGGTCCGCCACACCGGCGACGACTGCTTCGAGTTCTTCGGCGGCACCGTCGACGCCCACCACCTGCTGTGCCAGGACCCGGGCGACGACGGCTTCGACTGGGACCTCGGCTACAGCGGGCGCCTGCAATTCCTGCTGATGCGCGGCGGCGGATCGACGGAGGACAGCGCCCACGGCCTCGAGGGCGACAACGACCCCGGCGGCAGCGACCATGTGCCGGTGAGCGCGCCGCAGATCTACAACGCCACCCTGTGCGGTCGCGGGCGCCCGCTCGTGCGCGAGCACCTCGGCGTGGTCGTGCGTCATGGCTCGCGCGCGACGCTCGGCAACCTGATCGTCGCCGGCTTCGACGCGGCGATCGACCTCCGCGACCCCGGCACATCGCTCGCGCTGCGCGGCGCGCTGGGCTTCGCGCTGCCCGCCGGTGTCGCCCAGGCCGAAGCCCCGCGCGGGCCGCTGCCGGATGACGACGGCGGGCTCGACGAGGCCGCCCAGTTCGCGGCAGCAATGACGATACGCGACCCCGGGATCCCCGGCTGCATGGATCCTTCGAGCGCCATCCTCGGACCGTCGACGGCGATCACGGCCAGCGCCGTGCGCCCGCCGAGCGACGGCTTCTTCGCCGAGCACGCGGTGTACCTCGGCGCGGTGCGTGACGCCGCCGATACCTGGGCGACGGCGCCGTGGACCCGCTGGGATTGAGGCCAGAAAGCCCGCGACGATTCATTCAATGCCTTTGGCTACTGGAGCATCATCCATCTCCGGTCTGGCGGCCCGGCCCAGCATGAACAGCCCGAGCGCCGCCGCGGCCGCGAGCCCGGCCCCGAGCGAGAACGCAGCTTGCGGCCCGAGCCGGGCCCAGAGCACCCCGAAGACCAGGCTCGCCGGCAGCGCGGCCAATCCCAGCGCGCCATGGAAGACGCCGAAGGCGGTCGCTCGCTGCGCGGGCACGGTGTAGTCGGTGACCATCGCCTTGAGGGCGCCCTCGGTCAGTCCGTAGTAGACGCCATAGGCGACGAGCAGCAGGCCGATGTGCCAGAGCGCGCTGGCAGCTCCGAAGCCGAGATAGCAGAGCGCGTAGAGCGTCCAGCCGGCGAAGATGGCCGGGCGTCGCCCGATGCGATCCGCGAGCAGACCGCCGGGCAGCGAACCGGCCGCCTTCGCAAGGTGAAGCGCGACCCACAAGCCGAGGACCTGGGGCATGCCGAGCGCGAACTTCTCGTGCGCATATAACAGCAGGAACAGGTCGCTGCTGTTGCCCAGTGCGAACAGGACCGCGACGGCGACGAAGCTGTAAAAGCGGCGCGGAAGCGGCGGAACCGCGTCGGCGGGGGCCACGTCGGGGGGGGCCACGTCGGGGGGGGCCACGTCGCGCGCGCCGGATGCTGGTTTGACCGTCGGATTCAGCGGAGATTCCCGGACCGCGAACAGGACGACGGCCACCGCGACGAGGCCCGGAACCAGCGCCGCCGCGAACACCACGCGCAGCGCCGACATCTCATCCACGGTCGGCGTGGCGGAGGCTCCGCGCCAGAAGCTGTAGCCGAGCTGGGCGTACAGCAATCCCGCGGCGACCAGCGGCCCCAGCACGGCGCCCGTATGATCCATGGCCCGATGAAAGCTGAACGCGAGCGCCCGCCGCGACGGGGGCGCGGCGTCGCCGAGCAGCGCATCACGCGGGCTGGTCCGCAGACCCTTGCCGATGCGGTCGATAAACTTCACGCCGATGACATGGTTGCTCGCGGACACCAGGGCCATCAATGGCCGGACCATCGCCGACAAGCCGTAACCGATCAAGACCAGCCCCTTGCGCCGCCCGAGACGATCGCTGAGACGCCCCGAGACCAGCTTGAGGAGGCTCGCGGTCGCCTCGGCCACGCCTTCCATCGTCCCCAGGACGATCGGCGCCAGCCCTGCCGGCGCCAGCCCGGCGAGGAACAGCGGGAGCAGCGGGTTCATCATCTCGCTCGCCAGGTCGGTCAACAGACTGACGACCCCCACGGCCAGCACGTTGCCCCGCAGCACTTCACGCCATGGCGCGGGGTCGCGTCGCGTCATGCTCCGTGTCTACACCAGATGACCCGCCGAGTGCGAGCGCGCGACCCGGAACAATCACTCGACGAGGTGTTCGCCGGGCCGGGGCCAGTCGAGCTGCAGGCGGCCGTCGAGGTAGGCCGCGCCGACGGTCGGTGTGCTCTCGAGGTCGATGCGGTCGAGGCGGCCGCGAGGAGGGCGCCATGCGCTACCGGGACGCCCACACGATGAATCCCGCGACGATGGCCCCACCGCTCAGCCCGTTGATAGGCGCCAAGATATACTTGTAGATGGTCTTTTGTCGGAGCGCCTCGAACAGGACCACGCGGTTGAGCGAAAACAGGAGATTCGTCGACAGGCCGTAGCAGACGAGGAAGATCATGGCCTCGAGCTCGATGTCCCCGTCGAGCCGGGCGGCCAGGAATTGCTGGCTGAACAGGTCGAGCGCCGCGACGTTCCCGGCGGTGAAGACGACCGCCCAGCCGATGCTCAGCACCGGCCGCGCCCGATCGAACACCCGGACGCGGATCCCGGCGATCAGCGCGATCACGACGAAGAGCACGAGGCATGAGACCCCGAGGAGGAACACCCGCACCTCGAACTTCCCGTGCACGAGGAACTCCTTGGCGAAGGATGCCCCCAAGATGAAGGAACCCAGGAGGGTCGCGGCGATCTCCACCTTGTCGTCCGTCGTGATCATCGTGGCTGGAGCTTCGCGGCGAGTCGTCGGCTACGGCCCGAACAACCCCGCCGCTGCGCGCAGATCGACGTTGGCCCGGTGATACTCGCCGAGGGCGTCGATCGCTTGCGAGGCCGCGTCGGCCGCGGCCTGCTCGCGCAGGTTGACGAGGAGCAGGGTGCTGTCGCCGAGGCGAAAGCGGCTGCGCTCGGCCTGCTCGAGCTCGTGGGCCGCGGCGAGCTGCTCGCGGGCGAGGCCGACGCGGGCGTGCGCGGCCACGAGGGCCGAATCCGCGTCACGGATCTCCAGCGCGACCACGTCACGACCCATGCGCAGCTCGGCGTCGATGCGGGCGAGCTCGGCCTCGGCGCGGCGCACTCGTCCGCGTGCGCCGCGGAGCGCGAGCGGCAGCTCGAAGTTCACGCTGGCGACGAACTCGGCCGGTCGCAGGTAGGCATACGTGGGATCCGTCGCGCCGATGTCCTTGGCGGCGTACGCATCGAGGTCGATCTTCGGCGAACGATTGTTGCGGGCCAGCTTCAGCTCGACGGTCGCGGCCTCGCGCTGGAGGGCCAGGCGGCGCAGGTCGGGTCGGCGCGCCCAGGCCTCGCGGATGATCTGCTCGACCATGTCG
>NZ_JACCSO010000437.1 GCF_013812955.1 Nannocystis sp.
CCGCCGTAGGGTCGGCACGCCGTCGCCGCCGGGCTCCAGGCCGCCGCGCGAGCGGTTGGCCTCGACCTCGTCGTCGTCGCTCGGCATCGTCAGCTCGTCGAAGCGGGCGATCGCGGAGTCGGCGATCCTGTCCATGTCCATGTCGAGCCCCGGCGGGCGCTCGGTGTCCGGCCGGCGACCTGCCGAGGTCGAGCCCGAGGTGGTCGAGCCCGAGGTGGTCGAGCCCGACGACATCGACGAGCCCGACATCGATGACATCGATGACATCGATGCCCCCGACGATGTCGAGGACCCCGCGCTCATGGGCGGTGGTGCGCTGGTCGGAGATTTGGCCGGCGAGCTCGGCCGGTCGGGCTTGGGCATCGGCGCCCGCGTGCGCACCGGCTCCGGCTTGGGCTCGATGCGCGCCGGCGGCAGCTCGGACATGTCGTCCTCGCTCATCATCGACAGCGACTCGTCGGCCTCCGGCTCGGGCTCGGGCGCCTTCTTGGGCTTCTTCTTCTCCTCGACGGCCTCGACGGTCTCGCTGTCGCCGAGGATGCCCTCATCCGCCTGGCGCGCCGCCTCCATCAGCAGGTGCATGCTCGGGCGCACGATGGTGCGCGCGGGCGGGGGGCGAAAGAAGACCTCGCGGTAGGTGCCGCGGCCGGTGGAGAGCAGCTTGTAGAAGGCCTGCTCGCCGCGATAATCGCCGTACTGGGCGTGCACGATGTCGCCGTGCTCGAACCAGATGTAGCCGGTGCCGGCGCGGGTGTTGACGATCAGGGCCTTGTCGCGGGCCGAGACGGCGACCATCTGCACGTAGTCGAAGAACTCGATCTCGACCTGGTTGCCGAAGAAGCCCTTGTGGGGGCCACAGGACTCGATGATATCGACCAGCTTGCGCAGGTCGATCGGCTTCTCGACGATGCGCACCGAGCCGCCACCTTCATACTGGCCGCGAAACTCCGGGCTCAGCGCCTCGCAGATCACCACCACGGGCGTCGAGGGGTAGTAACTCCCCATGTACTGCATCAGCTCCGTGCCCTCGCTGCCCGAGGGATGAAGCTCGCACATGACGACGTCGAAGGGCTCCTTGCGCAGCCGCTCGATCGCCTCCCGCACGCTGCCGGCCGACGCCGACGCGTGCCCCTCCTGCTGCAACTGTCGCTCGATCGCCGCCTGCAAGAGCTGGTCGCCCACCACGACGAGGGTGTGAATCACCAAGGTGGGGCTGTGCTTCGGGTTCTGCGACACGCGGCTTCCTATCTTACCCCGCGACCCGTGGCGACGGGCCGTTTTACAACCTAGGAGGGGACCCGAAGCCTCGCCTCGGGGGACCCGGGACCACCTGGACGATCCACCATGTGGTGGCCGGTTCGTTCAGGTAGCTATGGGGCAGGTTTGCCGGTTTCGGCCTGGGGTCGGGACGCCACGGATGATAGTGCGGCCGCAGAGAAAATCCAGTTGCCGCCACATCACGCAGGGGCGGTTCCGACCAGGTCCTTTTGATATTGGACCCATGAAAACGATGTTATCTTTCAAAACAATAAAAACAAACATCGGCATTACAATCGCGTTATTTTGTAAAGCGTCCTTACAGTTTCGTCCTTTCCTGTCTCGCGCTTTTCTCCTATCCTGCCCTCATGCGCCTCGTCCTCGAAGACTGGAACCTCAACGCCGCTGAACGACTGCTCTGCGTGGAAGCCCTGGCCACCGCCGGGAGCATCGTCGAAGCCGCTCAACTCCTCGGAATCACCCGCCACGCCCTCAAGCGTCGCATCATCAAGCACCGCATCGAGTGGCCCCGTTCGGGCGCCTCGGCCGGTGACTCGGCCACCGCGAACGCCGGCGCCTCCGCGTCGGTGACCGCAGAGTGAGATCGGGCCCAGGCGGCCCCAATCACCGCCGTAGCGCGCACCAGGGTCCCCTCAACCCTGATGCGCGCTTCGTCTTTGGTTCATCTTGTGGAATTTTAGTAATCTGAACATTGTTCTGAACGCGACTTGAGGGAGCTTGCAGTCGAGGCCGGTGCGCGCTGCCGCGAGCTCGCGGGGCGCCGAGGCCCGGCAGCTCGGCACTCGGAGTCGCGCTTCGAGGGTCACGCAAAGCTACTACCGCGCGGCGAGTGGGCGGGCGAACTCGATCGTCGGGCTGTCGAGGCCGCGGACGGGACCGCGCCTGCGCCGCGCGCTTGTGGCCGCACCAGGACCGGGTTGCGCGGCGAGACCGCGCCGGCGCGAGCCCGTCCTTCAGTGCCGTCGCATGCCCGTAACACCGGCTGTGCATGCTCAGGAGAGATCTCCGGAGCGGGCGGGAGGCAACCGCGCAGCTCGGTGAGAGACCATCCCATGGGCCCGGAGATCTCGCTGGAGATCTCGATTTTTCCTGCCCGGGGCGAAATCAGACGCGCGGTAGGAACATTGTTTGGTAGGTTTATGGTCGGCGCAATTGGCGCAGACGGGCGCGATCTTGCGCCGATTCAGGATCACATTTGACAGTTTCAAAAGGGCGCATTTTCGGGCGCCAGACTCGCGGTTCTGGGTGCTTTCGGGCGACACCGCGCGGTTGCTAAACAGTTATATTAGTTTTTAATCCATCAAAATTTAGGTATCGCAGAATACATTCTTTGCAATGCAGCAGCTGACTGGTCAAAGCCGCGCGCACCGGCCCGGGCCCTGCAACGTCAGGAGTGGACGTTTTGCGGACGCGCTCGGGCCGCCCGGCGGCTTGCAGCGAAGCGAGCGGATCTGCGCCGGCCGCGGCGAGAACGGCGGCGACGGCGGGATCTCTCACAGCTCGGAAGGGGCGTCGTCGTCGCTGCCGAGCACGGTCGTCTGGGCGTCTTGGATCTGCTCGACCAGCTCGGCCAGAGCCGCGTGGATCTCCGAGGAGGCCCCGGGGAGGCACAGCTCGGGGCGCTTGAGCAGGTCGAGCAGGCTCGTCCACCCGCTGAGGAAGGCCGCGAGCTGCGGCGCTGTCAGTCCGTCGGTGCGCCCGAGGAGGAGCTGCTGGACCACGATGTGGAGGGGGAGAGACAGCGTCACGCCGCTCGAAGCTTAACCCGAGCGCGCAAACCGGCCAAAAAACCCAGGAGCGGCGCGCGGGGCGGTCGGCCGGATGGTGAAGCGCGGGGCCGATGTTCTATGGTTGCCGGGTGAACGAGCATGAACGTCGGCTTGCGCAGGTGGTCGAGGGGATCTTGGCGTCTTATCGCGAGCACGGGAACATCAACCATCTCGACGGCAGCAACTTGCCGGCGCGTAGCGAGGTGTCCGAGCTGCTCGACGACCTGGTCTCGGTGGTGTTCCCGGGCTACTTCAACGGCGAGCAGCTCGACGGGTTGACCTCGCGTTACTTCGTCGGGGCCCGCTGCGCCCGGATCTTGCGGCGCATGGAGATGGTCACCGGGCGAGCGCTGGCGGTGCACCAGTGCCAGGAGCAGGCGCAGACGAGCGAGGTGATCGCGGTCCGCGCCCACGAGCACGCGCTCGAGCTGTTGCAGGCGATCCCGCAGATCCGCGAGCGCATCGCCTCCGACGTGAAGGCGGCGTTCGTCGGCGACCCGGCGGCCTGCAGCGACGCGGAGATCATCATGAGCTACCCGGGGGTCGCGGCGATCGCCGTGCACCGCATCGCCCACTACCTCTACAGCCAGCGCGTGCCGCTGCTGCCGCGCATGATGTCCGAGCTGGTCCACAGCCGCACCGGCATCGACCTCCACCCCGGGGCGACCATCGGCCACAGCTTCTTCGTCGACCACGGCACCGGCGTCGTCGTCGGCGAGACCAGCAAGATCGGCAATCGCGTCAAGCTCTACCAGGGCGTCACCCTCGGCGCCCACTCGGTGAAGGGCCGCGACAAGTCCGCTGCGCCGGTCCAGCGCCACCCGACCATCGAGGACGATGTCACCGTCTACGCCGGCGCGACCATCCTCGGCGGTGACACCGTGATCGGGCGCGGCTCGACCATCGGCGGCAACGTCTGGCTGACGCGCAGCGTGCCCGCCGGCACCACGGTGGTGCTCGACACGCCCTCGCTGCGCTTCTTCAGCCTCGGCGACCGTCAACCCTGAGCGCAGCGCTGGAGGTCGCGAGCCGGCGCTCAGCCCTCTTCGGCGCGCGGCTGCTGGCTGCGGACCCGCTGGCGGATGCGGCCGGCGAGCGCGTCGCGGATGATCAGCTTGGTGTCTTCCTCGAAATTACCGTCGAGGATCCACCGCATGTAGGTGCGCTCGGTCGGCTCGCTCGCGGCCCAGCGCAGCGACTTGCCCTTGAGCTTGCCGAAGTTGAACACCGGCTCGTTGTCGCGCCAGGAGAAGCGGCGGCTGAGGTCGACGAAGCCGTTGTTGACGGCGTTCGAGACCTCGTGCAGCGCGTCGACCTCGAGATTCAGGTCGCCGTAGCGCTCGAGCTGGCCGGCGAAGACCTCGACGGTGGCGAGGGTGTCGGCCTCGGCGCCGTGGGCGTTGGTCAGGTCCTTGGCGCAGTAGAAGCGCATCGCCGCGGTGAGGTTGCGGGGCTCCTTCTGGTGATAGATGACCTGGGCGTCGATGATGCGGACGCCGCTGAGGTCGAAGAGCTTGCCGCAGCGCATGAACTCGGTCTGCAGCACGCGGATGTCGAAGCGGCCGATGTTGAAGCCGGCGATGTCGCAGCCGGCCAGGAAGGCGAGCAGCTCGTCGGCGACCGCGGCGAACATCGGCAGGGAGGCGACATCCTTATTATAAATGCCGTGGATCTCGCTGGCCTCGAGCGGGATGCGCATGTTGGGGTTGATGCGCCAGGTGCGGGCGGCGCCGATGCCGTCGGTCGGCGAGATCTTGATCATCGAGATCTCGACCACACGATCGTTGGCCGGGTCGGTGCCGGTGGTCTCCGTGTCAAAAAAGATCAGCGGGCGCGTGAGCCTGGCGACGAAGTCCGCGAAGCGTGGTCCGAGTTCCTCGACGGTCGGGAGTGGCATGCGTGAGCTCAACATACGGGCGCGTGGGTTATACCCGGCCTTGGTCCGTCGCGGTACGCCTCCGCGTGATCTCGTCCAGAGCAAGGCGCAACCCGGGGCCCTGCCGTGCGGGGCGCGCCACTTCGCGTGATCGCCTCGGTCACAGGCTTCTGGAACGACGGTGCGGGTCGCAGCGGCGCGCGGGGTCGTGGCCCGGACTTTGGGGCGCGATCTCAGGTCCACGCGTCCACGCGTCCACGGGTCCACGGGTCCACGGGTCCACGGGTCCACGCGTCCTTGTCCCGGGCCCGGGCGGCGGCGACCCGATAACCATGAGCTCGGTGTCGAGGCGGAAGCACATCTTTGTGCCGACCTTGCGGTTTGGTTGCACGGTCAACAAACACGATCGCTGCGGCGGACCTCGAGGCGAGCGTCGGCCGCGCACGGCCGCGCCTCACCGCGGCGGGGCGCAAGACCCGGATCGATGCCGCGGGCGGGTGGTTTTCGGCTTGCCCGCGCGGGCGGCCGCCAGCAGGCTGCCCTGGCGCTCGCAAACCCGGACAAGGAGAGCTGCGATGACGAAGCCCTGCAAGGACCGCTGCGATCTCCTCGATGTGCTCGAGGAGGCGGTGGTGTTCAAGAAGTCGGTGAAGGTCGAGCTGCGCGACGGCCAGCGCTTCGTCGACCGCGTGAAGAACGTGGTGACCACGGCGGGTGAGGACTTCGCGGAGTTCGAGGAGCACGCCCGGATCCCGGTGACGCAGATCGCGGACTGCGAGCCCACATCGCGCGCGCCGCCCAGCTACATGCGCAAATTGCATGAACAGCCGGACAGACCCGACGGGTCGAAGGGGCCGGACGACTCGGCGGAGCCGGACGAGTCCTGAGCCGGCGTCCGCTTTCGCGCCTGGGCGCGGAGGGGCTCCTGCGGGCCGCTGGGGCCGGGTGGAGCAGTTTCCGGC
>NZ_JACCSO010000444.1 GCF_013812955.1 Nannocystis sp.
ACCCCGCGCTGCGCCTGGCGATCGCCGCGCTCGAGCGCGACGTGCCGGTCGCTGCCGTCGGCGAGCAGCTCGGCCTGAGCCCCCGGCGCCTGATCGATGTCTTCGCCGCGCGGGTCGGCATGACCCCCAAGCGCTTCGCACGGCTGCGACGATTCCAGCGGGTATTGTCGGCGATCTCCGGCGCCCGCCCGCCGCCGTGGGCCGAGCTCGCGCTGCAATGTGGGTACTTCGATCAGGCCCACCTCATCCACGAGTTTCGCGCCTACTCGGGCCTGCACCCGACCGCCTACGCCGCGCGGGGCCCCGGCGGCCACAACCACGTCGTGCTCGACTGACAATTTTTTACAATCGCGCAGCGCCCTGCCCGGCCATGCTCACCGCATGACAAGCACAACATCCCCTCGCAGCCTCAAGCTCATCCCGAGCCTCGTCATCGCCGGCGCAGCCCGCGCGATCGAATTCTACAAGCAGGTCTTCGACGCCCGGGTGGTCGCCTGTTACGCCGACCCCAAAATGGGCGGCCACATCGTGCATGCCGAGCTGGCGATCGGTGACAGCGGCTTTTATCTGTCCGAGGAGGCCCGCGACTGGCAAAACCATGCGCCGCCCTCGCTCGGCGGCTCGCCGGTGATCCTTCACCTCGAGGTCGCGGACGTCGACGCCGTCGCTGCGCGCATGGAGGCCGCCGGTGCGACGGTCGTATACCCGGTCCGGGACCAGTTCTACGGCGAGCGCTCCGGTCGGCTGCGGGACCCCTTCGGCCACCTGTGGCTGCTCTCGCAGCGCACCCGGGAGATGACGGCCGCCGAGATCCAGGCCGGCGTCGACGCCTACTCGGGCTGAGGCTCCGGCGATCCGGTCGCCGCCTGCAGGGCCGGGAACACCCGCCCGACCTTGCCGAGCAGGTAATCGCCGTAGGTCCCGCGAAACAGGTGCACGCTCGCCCGATCCCAGCGCTGCGCGTGATCGTCGGCGAGCGGCCGCTCGGCGCGGGGCAGCGGCTGGACCTCGGCCGCGAAGTCCGGATCGAAGAAGAACGGGAACGACAGGCGCGAGCGACCGCTGGTGTTGCGCACCCGATGCGGCGTCGAGCGAAACTCGCCGCCGGTCAGGCGATCGAGCATATCGCCGATATTACACACCAGCGCCCCCGCGAGCGGCGGCGCGTCGATCCATCCGCCGGGGGTCTTGACCTGCAGACCGCCGACCTCGTCCTGCGCCAGCAGCGTCAGCAGGCCATAATCGGTGTGCTCCCCGACGCCCCAGCCCGCGTCCGTCCCTGCTGGGGCCGGCGCCGGATAATGAAACACGCGAAACAGCACCGTCGGGTCCGCCGTATAGTTATCAGCGAAGTAGTCGCCCGCCAGCCCGAGGCTGCGGGCGATACCGGCCAGCAGCGCGTGCGCCACCGTCGTCATCGCGTCGATGTAGCGCAGCACCAGTTCTCGCAGCTCGGGCACCTGCGCCGGGAACAGGTTGGCCCCGTGCATCGGCACCCCGGCCCGCACGCGCGGGTGCTCGGGGCCCAGCTCGCTGCCGAAGTACAGGCCCTCCTTGCAGTCCGGCGCGCCGGCCGTCAGCTCGCCGCCGACCGGAAACCAGCCGCGCCAGGCCCGCCCGCCGCGCGCCATCGCGATCTCCTGCTTGAGCGCCGGTGGCAGCGCAAAAAACCGGCGACTCGCCGCCGCCAGCGCAGCCGATAGCGCCGGCTCGACGCCATGGCCGACGACATAAAAAAACCCGCTGTCGCGACATGCCGCCGTGATCTCCCGCGCGAGCGCCTCGCGCCCGGCATCGCCGCCGTGTCCGAGCAGCGGCTTCATGTCGAGGATCGGCAGACCGGCGCGCATGTCCACCACGATGCTCGCCCGTCCCCGCGCTCCGGTCAATCCATCCCCGGACACGCGCGCGGCAGCGCCTGTGCATCGCCTGTCCGCGAGGACAGGTCAACGCATGTGCACCGGCTCACACGCCCGCGAGCGGCGCGCGCCCGCAAACCAGCGCATGAATTCGGACGATGCGACTGCTTGGAAACCTGCTGTGGTTCGTGTTCGCCGGGTTCTGGCTGTTCCTCGGCTACATCGGCGCGGGGGTCGTGCAGTGCCTGACGATCATCGGCATCCCCTTCGGGCTCCAGTCGTTCAAGCTCGCGTTCTACGCCGCCTGGCCGTTCGGGCGCGCCGTCATCACCTTGCCCGGCGAGGGCGGAGGCCTGTCGTGCCTCGGCAACCTCGTGTGGCTGCTGCTCGGCGGCATCTGGCTCGCGCTCGGCCACCTGATCGCCGGCCTGCTGCTGTGCGTGACGATCGTCGGCATCCCCTTCGGCGTCGCCTGCATGCGCATGGCCAGCCTGGCGCTGACGCCCTTCGGCAAGTCGATCGTCACCGCCGAGGAGCTCGCCAACCTGCGCCGCCCCTACGAGCTGGTGGTCCCCGCGTTCAATACGCCGCGCTCCTGAGCCCTTGATCAATCGGCGCGACGCGGCCGGGGCTCCGCCGCCAGCACCTTCGCGGCCAGCACCTTCGCCTCCAGCACGAGGTGGAGCCGCAGCTGCCGCGGCTCGCCGAGCTCGAGGTCCTCGACGTTGAGCAGCGTCTCCCCGCGCTCCATCACGATCTGCCGCAGTCGCACGCGCCGCTCGCTCTCTCCGCGCGCGCCGCCGTAACGGACCCACAGCGGCCGCTGGTGCAGCCACGCCTGCTCGAGCGCCGCGCGGACCTCCGGCAGCGTCGCCTTCGCCGGCACCCCGACGTATTGCAGCTCGCCGAGGCGGGCCAGGAACTCGCGCTGGGCCGAGCGCGACAGCGCCGCCTGCAGCTTGTCGCCCGCGGCCGCCAGCGTCTCCGCGAACGGCAGCACCCGCATCACCGCCAGGAACCGCGCCGCCGAGACCAGCACCGCGGCCTCGCGCGCCGTGAAGTTCACCGGCGGCATCGAGTAGTCGCGCTCGAGCGCGAAGCCTCCCCCGCGCCCGCGCTCGGCCACCAGCGGCAGCTCGGCCGTCCGCAGGCTCTCGAGGTCGCGATACATCGTCCGCAGCGTCACCCCGAAGCGCTCGGCCAGGGCCGCCGCCGTCACCCCGCTCCGCCGCCCCCGCAGGTGCTCGGCGATCGCAAACAACCGCTCGCTGCGTCGCATCGCAAAAAGCTGACACTATGTTGACAAACTGTCCAGCTATACCCTCCAGGCATGCAGCAAGCCCCATCCGACCCCCGCCCCGCCCAGCCCGTGCTCGTGCTCTGCGAGCTCCAGCGCGACCCGCTGCCCGGCCTCGACAGCTACTCGCCGTTTTGCCTCAAGGTCCACCGGGCGCTGAAGGCCGCCGGCCTCGCGTACAGCTCGCGCCCCGGCAGGACCCCCGACGCGCACCGCGACGTCAACCCGATCGGCCAGGTGCCCGTGCTGTTGATCGACGGCCGGCCCGTCGCCGACTCGACGCGGATCCTCGCCGCCCTCGCCGCCCTGCACCCGACGCCCGCCTGGGCCGCCGTCGACCCGCTCGTGCACGCCGAGGGCCTGCTTTGGGAGGAGCTCGCCGACACCACCCTCGGCGGCTTCGTGGTCGCCGCGCGCTGGGCCGACGAGCGCAACTGGCCATTCCTGCGTGATACCTTCTTCGGGGCCGCCCCGTGGCCCGTGCGCGTGCTGATCGCCCCGGCGGTCCGCCGCCGGATCGTGCGCGGCCTGGTCGCCCGCGACCTCTGGCGCGCCGGCCACGACGCCTGCTGGAGCCGCTTCGAGGTCCTTCTCGACGCGCTCGAGCGCCGCGCCCCCACGAGCGGCTTCTGGCTCGGCGACCGCCTCGGCGTGGCCGACCTCGGCCTGTTCGCGCCGCTGCACAGCCTTCGCACCCCGCTCACCCCGTGGCAACACGCCCAGGTGCAGGCGCGCCCGAACCTCCGCGCCTACCTCGATCGGGTCGACGCGGCCACGCGCTGAGCCATCGCCCGCTACGGCCAGATCTGATCGATCGCCGCGCTTCGTTCGCCACGCCGCCGTACCAGAAACTGCAGATCGAGTTCGAGCCCCAGCTCGACCTGCAGGTCGGGCGCCTCGCAGGTCGCAATCGTGAGCCAGCGCCGGAGCTCACCGTCCTCCGCGAACTTATGCGGAAACAGCGAGAGGTAGTCGAGGTCCCGGGTGAACTCGCGGCCCTCGCTCGGCGGCGCGAGCACGGTCTCGAACATCAGCTGCGCGTCGGCGACGGCCGGCGCCGGCGGGCCGGTCAGGGCTGGGCTGTCCTCAAGGACAGCTGGGGTCGTGTGTAGAAAGATCGCCACGTGACACGGCTCGGTCCCAAGATTCGTGAGGTGGCCATTGAGCGTGACATACAGCTCGTCCTTACTCCTCCCGGTGGCTCTCAGCTCGAAGCCGAGCCCCCCGGGCTGCACCAGATGCAGGTCGACGAGCGCGTTATCCTCCGCGAGCTCGGCGAAGCAGCCGGCGCTCGCGAGCAGCAGCGCCAGCGCCCCGCTAAGCCTCGGGCTCGACGACGACCGATACAGCATCATCTTCCTCCTGATCCGCATAGTCGCCTTCCACCTCGATGTGCCACCCGACCGCGATGACACCGTCGTCGCGCTCATCCAGGCGCATGAAGCCGACGACGAAGCCAGAAGTGCAGCTCGCCGATGGTACCCTCATGTTGTCGAACGCCAGCGAGATCGGCGCGGGCCCATCGATGACCTCGAGCGCCTCCCCCTCGATGAAGGCCGACAGCCACAGCGACTTGCCGCCCTCCGGCACCGGGATCGGTCGCGCCTCGACGTTCAACTTCAGCAGCCCGTAGCCGATGTCCTGGCCGCCCTGGCACGCCTTCACGCGAAATTCTCGAGTGCGCTCGGTCGTCGTCAGCTCGAAGTCCGGACCCTCGACCTCCTCAATCGGCCCCGTGGAGGCGAAGGACTTGTTGTGAACCACGATCCCCGCCGCGACGAAGTTGTGCGGCTCGCTCGCCAGCGTCAGATCGACGACCTCGTGCAGCCCGACGAACGACTCGGCTCGCGCGACGAGCACCGGGCTGACCCCCGCCTCTGCCGAGCGCAGCAGCGGCCTTCCGGCGTTCGTCACCCAGTCGCCGGCCGGTCGATAAACGCCGCGCTCGGGATCGAAGAGCGGATGATCCGACGTGCAGACCAATGTCCCGTCGCCCCAGTGCAGGGCCACACACTCGCGGGTGGCCCGGCGCATCGCCACGATCCGACCCTCGACGAGCCCTCCGCTCGCGACATCGACCGACCACACCAGGTCCCCGATCTCCAGCGAGCCGGCCGCGACCTCGCCCCGGGGCGTGCGCACCAGCGTCGCCGCGCTCACGCAACAGGCCGGGCCCAGCAGCGCGAGCGACAACAACCCGGTTCGCGGTCCGACCATCACCCGAGCATGCCGGAACCTTCATATCGCCGCAAGCGAGCGCACATCGATATATCCGGCCAGGAGCTCGCCCGTCGATTCGCCCTATCGACACGCCATCACCTCCGCTGCCCAGGCTTCATCTGCTACCTCCGCTGCCTCGGCCTCCTCGGCTACCTCGGCGTCCTCGTGCCCCGGCATTGCCGCTGCTGCCGACCCCGCGCACACTGCCGGCGTGCGAACACCGTCTCACCTGCGACTGCTCGTGCTTGGCCTCGTCGCCTGCAGCGGTGTACTCGCCGGCTGCGGCGACGCCTGTGACATCCGGCCGCCCCGCGAGCGCGCCCTCGCGGCCTATGTGGCGGCGATAGGCCCCGAACCGGGCGAGCACGCGGCATCGGTGCCGGCCCCTGAATCCGCGCTGCAGCGCCTGCCGCCGCACCCGCAGCGCAGTATTTCGTTGCCGCGGCGCACCACCGATATCCACGGTTTTCTGTCGTTACAGGGCTGCGCGCTGGGTGAGCGGATCGGCGAGCGCAACAGCGGCCTCGGCCGGGTGATGGTGGACTCGCAGCGCTGGGTCTACGAGGCCGCGTTCCTGCGCGACGCCGAGGCCTGTCTGCCGGGCCTCGATCCGCCGCTGCAGGCCGAGCTGCAGGCCGTGATCGCCGACAAGCGCAACGAGCTGCCGGCCGTCGTGTGGAACGCGATCTGGGCCGGCCCGGAGATCCAGCACCTGCTCGCGCTGTCGGGCCGCGACCTCGACCCCGGGGCCAGCGGCGCGACCGGACCCGCCGCCGATGCGCTCACCATCCTGCGCCGCCTCGCCGCCGCGCCACTTCGGGTCACCTCCAGCGAGCTCGAGGGCGCGCTCCACACCCTGCGCGGCAGCACCGTCGGCGGCGACCTCCTGCGCACGCTCGAGCGCCTGGCCCACTACCTCGACGCCGCCGCCCTGCGCCTCGAGGCCAGCGCCGCGGACCCGGACTGCGAGCGCCTGCGCGGCGTGTTCGAACGTCACTACGCAACCGAGCTCCAGCCCTACATCGCCCGCACCCATCGCGCCGGCGTGACGCTACTACCTGTCCTCAAGGACCTGCACGAAGAGACAGCCGCGCGCCTGCCCGCCGAGCCGCCCGAGGTCGCCGCCTACGCGCAGCAGCTCGCGCCCGCCGGGGTTTGGGGCCGCTACGAGGCCGCGCTCGCCCGTCACACCGCGGCGTGGCAGCGGGTCGCCGACCGCTGCGGCTTCTCGCCGGCGCCCCCGACCTGACCGCGGATCACGGCTCGCCGCGAATCACGGCTCCCGGCCCGGCTCGTCATCGGTCGCG
>NZ_JACCSO010000340.1 GCF_013812955.1 Nannocystis sp.
ACGCGGCGCTGCCGGCGGTCCGGGTCGTGCTCGGCCAGCGCGCCGGCGAGGTCGATCGCCCGCAGCTCCTCGGGGTCCCAGCCGCCGCGGGCGGCCCGCTCCTGGAAGGCGACGAAGTTGCCCATGCTCAGGCCGGAGCGCTGCACGGCCCGCTGGTTGTCCGGGTCGAAGGTGCGAGCCCAGATGTAGTACTCGATCGAGAACGGACGGGCGACGTCCCAGTACTTGTCGCCGAGCGCGAGCAGGCCGGCGGCGAAGCTCTGACGCAGCTCATGCGCGCGCTCGTCGGCGAGGGTCTCGGCGGAGCCCCCGAGGGCCTCGAGCTCGAGCACCTTCTGGTAGGCGGTCGGGGCCGCCAGGTCGTCGGGCGGCGGGGCGACGTAGTTGGTCAGCGAGGCGGCCTTGAGCGCCTCCTCGGCGAGGCTGTCGACCTCGCTGCGGGCCTGCGAGGTCGGCTCTCCGCCCATCAATACGAAGGTGAGGGCGACGCCGGCGGCGAGCGAAGCGGCGATGGCGACGGGTAATAACCAACGGCGGCGCGCGGGCTCGGCGTTGGCGCTCGGCATCTGTCGGCGCAGCTTGGCGACCCGCTCGGGGTCGACCTCGGGCAAGGGCAGGTCGTCCCATTCGGTGCGCAGTCCGGCGGCGATCTGGGCCTCGCAGATCGCGGCCTCGAGGTCGTTCATGTCGACGTAGCGGTCGTCGGGGCGCTTGGCCAGGCACTTGAGGATCACGGCCTCGAGCGCGGGCGGGATGTCGGCGCCCTTGTCGGTCGAGCAGGGCGGGCGCGGCGGGCTGTCGATCTGCGCGACCAGGACGTCCTCGACGACCTCGCCGGGGAAGGGCGCGCAGCCGGTGAGCAGCTCATAGGCGACGCAGCCGACGGCGTACATGTCGAGGCGGCCGTCGAAGGGCTGGCCCTGGATCTGCTCCGGCGCCATGTAGTGTGGGGTGCCGGTGATGCGTTCGTTCGTATTCCCGGGGTCGGCCGCGAGCATCGCCGAGATCCCGAAGTCGACCAGCTTGACCACGCCCTCGCGGCCGCCTCGCTTCACCAGGATGATGTTCTCGGGCTTGATGTCGCGATGGACGATGCCCTGCTGATGCGCGGCGGCGAGGCCCTTGCACAGCTGACGAAGGATCGCCACGACCTCGGCGGGGCGGTGGACCTGGCCCTCGTCGGGCACCAGATCCTTGCCGTCGAGCAGCTCCATGCAAAAAAACAGGCGGCCGTCGGGCAGCTCGCCGAAGTCGAAGACCTCGACGATGTTGACGTGACCCATGCGGCTGGCCGCGCGGGCCTCGTCGCGGAACACCTGGGTCATCTCCGGCTGCTGGCTGAGATCGTAGCGAAGGATCTTCAGGGCGACGCGGCGCTCGATGTCGATGTGCGCGGCCTCGTAGACGACGCCCATGCCGCCCTCGCCGAGCCAGCGGATCAGGCGGTAGCGGGTGCCAGGGATGGCCTTGCCGGCGATCAGGCGCAGGCGCGTGGGCGTGGTGCTCGTGGCGCTCGTGGAGGTGGATGCGCTCGCAGAGGTGGACGCGCTCGCAGAGGTGGACGCGCTCGCAGAGGTGGATGCGCTCGGGAAGGACGTGCTCGGGAAGGACGTGCTCGCTGCGCGCGTGGGCACGGCGGCGTCGAGCGCAGATCGGGAGCCGCCGTGCGTGCTCCCGATCTCCTGGGCCTGGCGCTCGCGGTCGGTCGACATATCCCAGTGTAGTGAGCAGGAAAAACCGGCGACAAGGGCGATTCGCGTGACCGTACAGCGGAAACCACAGCTGCTCGTAACCTAACGGACGTCGGGTGCGGGCGGTTTGTCTGCCTCCGCCGGCGGAAGGACCAGGATCGGTCGGAGATCTTTCGACACCAACAGCTCGCCGCTGCGCGTGAGCAGCACGGCCTCGAGCGCGGGATGAGCCTCCACGAAGGCCATGCCCTGCTCGGGGCCCATCACCGCGACCGCCGTCGCGTAGGCGTCCGCGTCGGTGGCGTTGGCGGCCACCAGCGTGACGCTCTGGGCGCTGGCGGCCTCGTCGAGCGGCCAGCCGGTGCGCGGGTCGAGGATGTGGGCGTAACGCTTGCCGTCGATCTCGATGAACCGCTGATAACCACCAGAAGTGACAATGGCGCGGTCCGTGGCCGGGATGGCCGCGAGCGAGCCGGGCCGGTCGGGGCGCTGGATGCCGACCTTCCACGGTGTGCCGCCCTTGCTGCCGGATACGTAGGTGTCCCCACCACCCTCGACGATGTGGTGGCCGAAGCCGTGCTGCAGGAGCACCTGCGAGGCGCGGTCGACCGCATAACCCTTGGCGATCGCGCCGAGGCCGACCTTCATGCCGGGGCGGGCGAGGCGGCCGGCGCCGGTGTTGGGGTCGAGCTCGATGTCCCGCCAGCCGACCAGCGCGAGCTTCTCGGCGATGGTCTCGGGCGCGGGTGGCCGCGCGCCGGGCTCGAAGTGCCACAGCTGGCCGACGGCGTAGAAGGTGGGGTCGAAGGCGCCGCCGGTGGCCTCGGCGACGAGCTTGCTGCGCTGAAGGATCTCGAAGAGCTCGGGGCTGAGCGGCTTGAGGGGGCCGCCGGCGTTGTCATTGAGCTGCGACAGCTCGCTGTCCGGTCGCCACTCGCTCATGATCTGCTCGATGCGCTCGATCTCCGCGAAGGCGGCCTCGATCGCGGCGCCGGCCTGCGCGGCGGTGTGCTCGCCGATCCAGAGGTTGATCGAGACGCGCGTGCCCATCTGCTCGGTCTCGGCGTAGACCGTGCCATCCTTGCGCACCGGCGGCGCAGGACGCTCGGGGGGGTGCGGAGGCTCGGCGTTTGCGGTCGGGGCGGGCGTCGAAGCCGGCGTCGGGGCCGGCGCGGGGCCGCATGCGAGGGCGAGCGCGGCGGTGAGGGCGACGAAGCACCTGGCCGCAGAGACATGTTCGAAGATCACGGCGGGCTCCGGGCGGCGGCGCTACTTCTTCGGCTTCGGCGGCGGCAAGATCGGCAGCAGCGGGCGCGGTTTGAACAGCAGACCGGTCGGCGGCGGCGGCGGGCGAGGCGGCGGAGCCTTGGCGCTCACCTTCGGCTGCTCCTCCTCGATCTCGTCCATCGGCTCGATGTCCTCGTCGGCCTCGATGTCCTCCTCGACATCGTCGTCGCTGTCGTCGTCGCCGGTGTCCGGTCGGGGGTCGAGATCCTGCAACAGCGAACCCAGGCGGTCGGAGAGCGAGCGGCGCGGCTCGCTGGCCGGCGACTCGGCGCTCGCCTCGGTGACTGGCTCGGCGACTGGCTCGGCGACTGGCTCGGCGATGAGCTGTGCGCTGCGCGGCTGCTCGGTGTTCTGTTGCGCAGTGCCCGGCTGGGCGTCGAGCTCGGGCGCCGGGGTGTCCGAGAGATCTGTCTCCGGGGACAGGCGCGGCCGCGGCGGGGCGAAGACCGTGAACGAGCCGGTCGACACCGGGTCGACCGGGCTCGCGGCTGGACGCCGGAGGCCGCTGTCCTCGAGGCGGTTGCCAGGCTCCGGCGGCTGGAAGAGGCCGTGTGGGGCTCCTGCCGTCGGCGGGCGGAACACGCCGCTGTCAGGACGTGGGGCGCCGGACGCCGTGTTCGGGCTCGTCGCGGTCGGCCGCGGGAAGGAACCACTTTCGGGCGGCCGCGGGAAGGAACCACTGTCGGGCGGCGGACGGAAGGTCGGACCCTCACCCGGGCTCGGGCGGCGGAAAGCGCCGCTGTCCGGCGTCGGACGCAGCGGAGAGAGCGATGCGCGGCCCATCGATCGGCTCGGCAGCACCGGCTCGGCAGGCCCGGTCGGCTCGGCCAGCTCTTCGGCCGCGCTCATCGGCTCGGCGGCGACGGGTGGCTCGGAGGCGATTGAGGGCTCGTCCGTGTCCGGCTCGCTGTCCGTGTCGGGGTCGGAGGCCGAAGTTGGTCCGTCGGTCTCGGCGTCGTCGTCGACGAAACGCTGCGCATGGTCGGCGTGCGCTTCGGACTCGGCGTGCGCTTCGGACTCGGCGTGCTCGTCGGACGCAGCGTCCTGCGGGGCATCGGCGGCGGGCTCGGCTCGGGGCTCGCTGCGCGCGTCATCGTCGTCGGCGAAGAGCTGGCGGACGGACGATGCGGCATCGTCGGTTCGGCGGGTGGCGGCGTCACGCAGCTCTTCCGCGCGAAACGGTGCGGTCGGGTCGGCGGGCTCATCGAACGCATCGGACTCATCGGACTCATCCGGCTCATCCGCTTGATAGCGGGTCGTGGGCGGTGCGGGCGGTGCGGGGGCTGCTTTGGGTTGCGGGTTGAAGACGCTGCGCGGCTCGCTGCGAGCGATCGGGCGTGGGGGCAGCGGCTCGTTGATGTCGGAGAAGTCGTCCTCGGCGAGCACGGGCTTGGCGGCGAGCACGGGCTTGGCGGCGACGACGGGCTTGGCGGCGACGACGGGTTGGCCCGCGATCCTCGACGCGGGGCGCGGCATGGGCTCCTTGCGCGCGGCGGGCCTGAAGGGCACGTCGGAGGGTGCATCTGGCTCATCGGCCAGGTCATCCATCGCGATCGGGAGTGCGGTGGTGACGGCCTTTTGGGCGCCGGTGCGGCGGGCCTCGCCTTCATCGATCTCGAGGTCGAAGTCGAATTCGGCGTCGCCGAAGGGCGGGAGGCTCGGCTCGGAGACCTTGACGTAGCCGGCGGCGAGTCCGCCCCACAGCGCGTCGAGGCCGGGATAGTGGCGCCAGAAGCGGGCGGCGAGGCGCGGGCCCGGGGACTCGGTGCCCTTGGCGACGGTGATGTTGATCAGGCCGGCGAGCACGTTCACCGCCAGCACGTGGCCGGTGTAGTAGGTGTCGATCGCCTCCTTGAGCCGCCAGAACAGCTCTTGCGGGCTGCCGTCCTTGCCGATCACGGCCTTCCACAGGCGCAGCGGACCGTGTTCGACCACCGGGGCGAACAGGAATTCGCGGCCGCTGGGGAACAGCATCTGGAAGCGCTCTTGCTCGATGACGAAGTCGTCCTCGGCGACGCCGAGCTTGCGCACAGTGTCGGCGAGCTTGGCCCCGGTCGGTCGCAGGTCACGCAGGCGATCGAGGCGACGGACGGCGTCGTGCAGGCCGGCGTCGCGCAGGACCTCGGAGAAGATGTCCTCGACCTCGTTCCAGGAGCCGGCGATGGGGACGGTGGCGAGGATGCGGCCGCCGATGCGGTTGACGCGGATCATCTCGGTCAGGGCGCTGCCGAGGTCGCCGGCGTCGCCGAGCACGAGGTTGGCGACGACCAGGTTGTAGCTGTCGTCGGCCATCGCCGTGATGTCGTCGAAGTCGCCGGCCTTGAGGTAGACCCGGTTCTTCCACTCCGGCCGCATCCGCGTGCGGGCGAGCTCGATCAGGGTGTCATCGGGCTCGATGGCGAGCACGCGGGCGGTCGCGCCGAGGCGGTGGAGCAGCTCCGCGGTGGTGCGCCCGACGCCGCAGTGGATGTCCAGCGCGATGACGTCGCTCGAGTTGGGCAGGTTGCGGATGATCAGCCGCGCGAAGCGGTCGTGCCAGATCGGGGCGATCTCGCGATCGATGACCCGGGCGACCCGGCGATCGCGCAAACTGTTGACCGCACCTGGGCGACTGTCCTGGCTGCTCAAGAGACGTCTTTGTGCTGGGTTGTCGCCGTGCTGGGGCTCGTCGCCGGGCCTGCCTCAGTTCTGGGGCAGGACGACGAGGCTGAAGTAGTAGTTGCTCTTGCCGCCGTTCATGCGCACGAGCGCGGCCCGCATCGCCGAACCCTCGGGCGTGTTCGGCTGGCTGTTGCCGCAGTCGTCGTCGTTGTCGGAGATGCAGTAGTCGAAGGTCACGTTGGCGACGAAGGGGCGGTCCTTGAAGCGCGTGAACAGCGAGGGGTCGCCGTCATCGATCTGGACGGCGTGCGTGAAGCCGTCGAAGCCCATCGCCGGGAACTTGCCGTTCGGGCTCGCCGAGACCTTCGCCGTGCCCGACAGCGTGTTGTACTTGTATACGAACGCGTAGAAGCAGGTGTTGTTCGGGCAGGCGCCGACGTCGTCGGTGACGGTGACCAACGGGTCGGGCACGTCGGTGCCGTAGGCGACCGGGCCGTTGGCGGCGAAGTCGAGGACCTGCAGGCCGGGCTTGAAGGATGCCGCCATGCCCATGTCGGTGCGCTCGACCTGGTAGGCGTCCGGGCCCTGGGTCATCTGCGGCGCGCAGTAGGGGACGAAGGCGTCGAGGCCGGACTGCGAGTAGGTGTTGATGAAGCCGTAGATGCCGAAGGCCAGCGAGGGGCTGACCGGACCGGAGACGACGCAGGAGGTGCTGTTGTCGATCTTGATGCCGGGGGGCATCGTCTCGGTGACGCCGTCGAACTTGTCGCTGCCCATGCCGCGGCCGATCCGCAGCTCACAGGTGATCGGGGTGTCGTCGCCGCCGACCAGGATCTTCTTGTCGAGCAGCTCTTGCAGGCCGACGCCGAGCGGCACGCAGCCGTCGGGGAAGGCCGCGAGCAGGCCGTCGGTGTCGACCGAGATCGGGTCGCTGATGATCAGCGCGCCGCAGTTGATGGTCGTCGGGTTGCCGTCGGCGTCAGTGACGGTGATCGTGACCATGGAGGTGCCCGCGGTGGTCGGCGTGCCGACGACCTGGGCCTTGGTGGTGTCATTGGCGTCCGGGACCAGCGTGAGGCCGTCCGGCAGGCCCATCGCCGACCAGGTGTAGGGCACCGCGCCGCCGGGGGCGGTGATGTCGAAGACGTAGGGGATGCCGACGAAGCCGTCGAGGATGCTGCCCGAGTCGTCGATGCAGTCGATCTGCGGGGCGTCGGGCTGGTTGACCACCAGCGTCGCGCACTCGTAGAGCGTCTCGTTGCCGTCGCCGTCGGTGACGGTGATCTGCAGCGGGAAGCTGCCGGCCTCGGTCGGCGTGCCCGAGATGACGCCGTTGTCGTCGATCTCCAGGCCCGGCGGCAGCGTGTCCTTGTCGTCCCAGCTCAGCGGCGCCTTGCCACCGACCGGCATCAGCTTCCATTCCCACGCTTGACCGACGACCAGCAGCGGGAGGCTGGTGGGCACGTTCTTGCAGTCGAACTGCAGGTCCTGCGGGAAGCCCCATGGCGCGAACTCCTCGCGACTACAGGCGCCGAGCGCGGTGGCGGTGAGGAATCCGGAGGTCAGGAACATGAGGCGGAGGTTCATCGTCGACTCCAATGGGACGCGCCGGGTCGCCGCGGCACGCCTGTCTGCTTTAGGAACGCCTGCCTGGCAGGTCGCGGGGCCAGGGTATCATGAGCGTCTAGCGCTTACCACGCGCCGGCGCAAGGAAGCGGCGCGTCGCTCGACGGGGTCCGGGCGGGGTCGCTCAGGCCGTGCCGACGAGTTTTGCGACGGCGTCCGCGGTCTTCGGGATGGCGGCGCTCAGCACCTCGGGGGCGTCCTCGGTGCAGCGCACGTCGTCCTCGATGCGGATGCCCCGGACGTCGGCGAAGGCCGCGAGGCGCTCGCGGTCGAGGGTGCCGTCACGATCGAAGGGTCCGGTCAGCGCGGGGTCATTGAGGATCGCCGGGACGAGGTAGAGGCCGGGCTCGATGGTGACGACCATGCCGGCCTCCAAATCGCGGTCGAGCCGGAGGTAACCGAGCCCGAATTGACGGCTGCGCGTCCGTCCAGGGGCATAGCCGGCCCGGTCGCCCAGGTCCTCCATGTCGTGGACGTCGAGGCCGAGCAGGTGGCCGACGCCGTGCGGGAAGAACAGCGCGTGGGCGCCACGCTCGACCAGGCTGTCGACCTCGCCGCGAAGGATGCCGACGTCGACCAGGCCCTGGCAGAGGGTGCGGCAGGCCGTCAGGTGGATGTCGCGGTAGCGCGCGCCGGGGCGCACACGCTCGATCGCGTCGAGGTTGGCCTGTAAGACAATGTCGTACAGGGCGCGCTGGGTCGGGCTGAACTGGCCGGAGACGGGCCAGGTGCGGGTGATGTCGCTGGCCCAGCCGTGGAAGTCGGCGCCGGCGTCGACCAGCAGGAGATCTCCGGCGGCCATGGTGTGGTGGCTGTGCTCGTTGTGGAGGACCTCGCCGTGCACCGAGACGATGCTGCCGTAGGCGGGGGCGCAGCCGCGGGCGGTGAATTCGCGCTCGATCGCGGCCCGGACGACGCTCTCGCGCGCACCGGGGGTCGTCGCGGCCATGCCAGCGAGGTGGCCGACGCGGGCGATCTCCACGGAGCTGCGAAGGAGCTCGAGGGCGGCCTGATCGTGGACCAGGCGCAGGGCGATCATGGCCTCGGCGAGCTCGGCGTCGGGGCCCTCGAGCACGGGGGCGCCGTGATGGCCGTCGTCGTGCAGGCCCCAGGGGCGGCCGAGCAGCGCGGCCTGACAGGCGCGGCTGCGCGGCTGGACAGCGGGCAGGGTGGCGACGGCCGCGGTTCCGCCGGAGGCCATCACGGCGTCCTGGAGGTCACCGAGCGGGCGGATCGCCTGGACGCCGATGGCCGCGGCCAGCTGCTCCCAGCTCGGGCTCGGGCCGATCCACAGCGCGTCGTCGGGCGCCGGTGGGGTGGCGAAGATCTCCCACTCGTCGCCCTCGCCGAGCAACACCGCCCCGGGCCAGTGCACCCCCGTCAGGTACAAAAAGTGGCTGTGCGACCGGTAGGGGTAGATGTTCGCCGCGTAATTGCGCGGCGACAGGTCGCCGGCGAACAGCGCCGCCGGCACTGGACCCATGCGGGCCGCAAGTCGACGACGACGCGCGGTGAACACTTCGGACCCCTGGAGCGGCAACAGCACGGACATCCCCTCCGTTGTACCGCGGCCGCCACGAAACACCCAGGCCCCTCGCGGCGCGGCGCGCCGTCGTTTACCTTCCGGGCACCTTGACGACCTCGGCCACGCCCGCAGTCCCCGGCTCCGCCTCCGGTCCCGTGCCCGAACCCGGCTCTGGTCCCGGCTCTGGTCCTGGTTTTATGCACGGCCTCGTGCCGGACCGGCGCTGGCTGCTCACGCTCACGGCGCTGGCTTTACTGACCCGTCTGCTCTGGGTGTTGTTCGTGCATCCGCCCGGCGAGTACGTGTTCAGCGACATGGGCATGTACGTGAAGCGGGCCACGGACCTCGCCACGAACGGCCCGCGCGACGGCATGCGCGACCTGGCCTGGCAGGCCTACGGCACCCATTTCCTGCTGGCGCTGCCGATGAAGCTGTTCGGCGCGGGGGCGCCGTTTCGGGCGGCGGCGGTGCTGTGGGGGCTGCTGGGCGCGGCGGCGGTGCCGCTGACGTACCTGCTGGCGTGTCGGGTGGTGCCGACGGCGCGGCTGGCGAAGATCGCCGGCGTGGTCGCGCTGCTGTGGTACCCGAACCTGTCGACGACCGGCTTCTTCCTGTCGGAGACGCCGTTTCTGTGCATGCAGCTGCTGGCCGTGTACTGGCTGGTGCGGGTGCTGCAGGAGGGCGTTCGGGCCTGGCCGGCGGGCATCGCCGCGGCGCTCACCTTCATGCTGCGGCCGCAGTCGGCGCTGTTCTTCGCGCTGGTGTTCGGGCTCTGGCTCGTGAACTTTCGCCGATTGCCGTGGGTCCGAATTAACCAGCTGCTCGGGGTCGCGGTGCCGCTGCTGCTGGCGCTGGCCTTCAGCGTGTGGCGCTACCACAGCCACACCGGGCGCTGGGACGGCATCGCCGAGAACGCCAACATGAACCTCACCGCCGGGCGCTGCCACAACATCGTGACCCAGGCGTTTCGCAGCCAGGCCGACCTCAAGAAGAGCGAGAAGAAGGACAACACCCAGGACGGCCGACGGGTCAGCTTGCCGGGCTATCGTACGCTCAAGCAGACCTTCCCGGACGGCCACCCGCTGGGCCTGAACGCGGCGATGGGCTCCGACACGATCCGCTTCGTCGGCTACATCGGCGACCCGTGGATCCACAAGGCGCTGCGCCAGGAGTGCTACCGGCGCACCGGCGTGCTCGGGCAGCTGCAGTACTCGCTGGTCAACCTCTCGCTGCAGTGGTTCATCGCCCGGCAGTGGCCCGACAACTCCAAGAACCACCAGTATTTTCTCCCGGTCGCCGAGGCCTACCGCTACCTCTTCCTGGTAATTTTCCTGCTGCCCTCGCTGGTCGGCGTCGGGCTCGGCCTGGCCCGCTGGCGCCGCGCTCCCGCCGCTACGCTGGTGGCCCTGTGCCTGTTGACCTCGATGATCCTCGCCGCGGTGTTCTTCGGGGACGTCCGGCTGCGCACCCCGTACGACCCCTACGCCGTGATCCTCGCGTTATTGGCGATCCACTGGGCCCGCGAACGCTGGCGGGGGCGAAAAGCCGCCACCTTGTCGACTACTCGACCTCCACTTGACCTCCCCCCGTGACCTGCTGGCGAGGCTGTGGTACCCCTTGCGGCGCTTCAGGGGGAAGTTCCTTTATGCCCGTCGCCGACTACGCCACGTACTGCCGCATGCTCGACCACGCCAGGACGCACAAGTTCGCGTATCCGGCGATCAACATCACCTCGTCCAGCACGATCAACGCCGCCCTCGCCGCCTTCGCGGAGGCCAAGAGCGACGGCATCCTGCAGGTGAGCACCGGCGGCGGTGAGTTCGCCTCCGGGCAGTTCGTCAAGGACATGGCCCTCGGCGCGATCGCCCTGGCGGAGTACATCCACCGCGTCGCCGCCCGCTACCCCATCAACGTGGCGATCCACACCGACCACTGTCCGGCCGACAAGCTCGACAAGTTCATGCGCCCGCTGCTCGCCGAGACCCGCCGCCGCCGCGCGGCCGGCCAGCCCAACCTGTTCTCGTCGCACATGTTCGACGGCTCCGAGCTGCCGCTCGCCGAGAACATGAAGATCGCCCGGCAGCTGCTGGCCGAGTGCGCCGAGCTCGACATCATCCTCGAGGTCGAGGCCGGGGTCGTCGGCGGCGAAGAGGACGGCGTCAACAACGAGGGCACCCCCGCCGAGAAGCTCTACACGACCTCCGAGGACATGGTCGCGGTGGCCCGCGCGCTGGGTGAGATCGAGGGCGGACGCTTCATGTTCGCGGCCACCTTCGGCAACGTGCACGGCGTCTACAAGCCCGGCAACGTCAAGCTCAAGCCGATCATCCTCCGGGACGGGCAGGCCACGGTCGAGCAGCAGCTCGGCGCCGGCGCCCGCTTCGACCTCGTGTTCCACGGCGGCTCCGGCTCGGAGCTCGCCGACATCCACGAGACCCTCGAGTACGGCGTCATCAAGATGAACGTCGACACCGACACGCAGTACACGTACACCCGGCCGATCGCCGACCACATGTTCAAGAACTACGACGGCGTGCTGCGCATCGACGGCGAGGTCGGCAACAAGAAGCACTACGACCCGCGCGGCTACCTCAAGGCGGCCGAAAAGGGCATGACCGCCCGCGTCAAGCAGGCCTGCGACGACCTGCGCTCGACCGGAACCACTCTGCACCGCTGATGCGCCTCCACATCGAAGCCGAGCGGCCGAACCCGCGCAAGTTGCAACCCGCCGTCGACGCGCTGAAGCGCGGGCAGGTGATCATCTATCCGACCGACACCGGGTACGCG
>NZ_JACCSO010000500.1 GCF_013812955.1 Nannocystis sp.
GGCACGGCGTGACCGCGAAGGCGCACCGCCCGTCCGCGCCGACCGACGCCGCCCCGACCTGAACCAGCATCCGGCGGCCTGGACTTCGGATAAGCTCGCCGGCCATGCGCACCGCCCACGCCGCCCTGCTCCTCTGCACCGCCATGCTCGGCGTGTCCGGCGTGTCCGGCTGCGCCGGCAAGCTCGACAAGGTCACCCGCACTCAGGCTGCGGCCGACTTCAAGTGCGCCGAGGACAAGGTCGACGTTCGCCGCGACGAGGTGTACGGCAAGTACCACGTCAGCGGCTGCGATCAGAAGGGCGTCTACTCCGCGCAGTGTTTGCTGGGCAAGTGCAGCGCCGAGCGCCTGCGCGGCGAGTGAACTGGACCCAGAGCCCGGTCGCCGCGCGCATCGTTATCCTCGTAGCGCCGCGACCGTCGTACTTACTGCGGTCCCCGTCACCACTGCGCGTGACCACGCAAAAAGACGGACCTCCGTGATCACGGAGGTCCGTCCCGGAATGCGAGGGGCGAGCCCGGGCTTCAGCGGCCCTTGTTGCTGCCGCCGCCGCCCTGTCCGCCTTCCCGGTTCTGGCTGCGGTTGTTGCCGGAGGCCTCGCCGCCCTTGCGCCCGATCTCGGCCATGTGCTCGCGATCCTGGCTGACGGCCTCGCCGCCCTTGCGCCCGGCCTCACGCGCCTCCTCGGAGTCGAACTCGTGGGCGGTGCCCTTCTCGTGGGCCGCGTGGCCGCCCTTGCTGGCGATCTCCCGCTGCTTCGCCTCGTCCATACCGGCGAAGCCGCGACCGCTCTTGCCGCCTTCTTTACCGCCCGGGTTTCCGCTGTTATTGCTGGCCATGGTGATATCCTCTCGGATTGCAAGCCTTTGCTTGCAATGGTGGTACATGTCCCTCGAGACAGGCGCGCGCACGTCGCGTCACAGCCCTCCCGGAGGGTTGCGGCGGACTCGTTGCCCGCCGCGCTTGCTCGAACCATGCGCGACTCCGCGAGCCCGGCAACGACCCCGAGCGCGAAATCGCGAACCATCTGCCCACCCGCGGGTATGTTCCAGCCTCGATCGAGGATGCGACGTGTCCGCCGCGCAGCAGGGCTTATGGCTGAGCTCGCTGCACCTCGTATTTGTACGCTCAAATACAACACCGTTCCGGCAACGACCCTACAACCCGACAACGACGAAGAGCCGCACACCCGGACAGGGCATGCGGCTCTTGTGGGCTCCCGGGGGAGCGCTTCAGGCCATCAGCGTGGCGAGTCAGCGTTCAGACGCCGACGACGTTGACGCGGATGTCGACCGAGATGTCGGCGGTGAAGCGCACCGGCACCTCGTAGCTCCCGACGGCCTTGAAGGGGTCATCGAGCTTGATGAGCTTGCGGTCGACGTTGATGTTCTGCATCGCGAGCGCCTCGGCGATGTCCTTGGTGGACACCGATCCGAACAGCTTGCCGTCGGCGCCCTTCTTGCGGGCGATGGCGACGGAGACGCCCTTGAGCGCCTCGGCCATCTTCGCGTACTCGGCGCGAACGCGGGCCTGGTCGGCCGCGATGATGCGCTTCTGGTGCTCGAGCTGGGCGATGTTCCCACGGGTCGCCGCCAGGGCGAGGCCCCGCGGGATCAGGTAGTTGCGGCCGTAGCCGGGGCGGACCGTGACGAGCTCCCCGGCGGCACCGAGGTTCTCGACGTCCTTACGAAGGATGATCTCAAGCATTGCCATGGGGACCCTTTACTGCACCGTGTACGGGATGAGGGCCAGCATGCGGGCGCGCTTGACGGCCTTGGTGATCTGGCGCTGCTGGCGAGCCGACACCCCGGAGATGCGGGCGGGCACGACCTTGCCGCGGTCGGTCAAGAAGGCCTTGAGCAGCTGCGGGTTCTTGTAGTCGATGACCAGGGTCTTGTCGTTGGCGAGCAACGACGAGGAGCGACGGCTGGAGGAACGGTTCGGCTTATCGTCGGACATGGCTCAGGGAACTCCCTCTTCGAGGCCTTCTTCGTCGTCATTCGAGAACACGGAATGCGGCTCGTCGCGGACGGGCTCGGGCTCGGGCTCGGGCTCGGGCGGCGGCTCGCTGATGGTCTGCAGCAGGTCCTCGGTGATCTCCGAGGGGCGCGCGGTGGCGTCGACGTCCTCATCGACCTTGACCGTGTAGAAGCGCAGGACCGCGTCGGTGATCCGCAGGTTGCGCTCGAACTCGTGGACGATGTCGGAGCCGCCGATGTAGCGCCAGTACAGGTAGATGCCCGTAGCGGAGCGCTTGATCGAGTACGCCAGGGTGCGGTTGCCCCAGTTCTCGATCTTGATGATGCGAGCGCCGAACTTGTCGAACACGGCCTGCATCTTGTGGATGAGGTCCAGGATGTTGGTCTTGTTGCTGCTCGGGCGCAGGATCAGGATGGTCTCGTACTCGCGCTTGGTCCCCTTCTTGGCGGAGACTGAGAGCACCTGGCCGGAAATGTCGGACATGAATTTCTCCTCGTGGACGGTCTGGCTTGGCCCCCCGACGTGGCGGAGAGCAAGGAGAGAAAAAGAAAACGGCCCCGTCCAGGGAGGACGGGGCCGCAACTTGTAGATCAACCCCCGCCGAATCGCAAGGGGTCAAGGGGCCCGAAGGCCCCGAATCGGCACCTATCGACCTGCGAGCATCGGAGCAATCACGACCGCGACGATGGTCATGAGCTTGATCAGGATGTTGAGGCTCGGGCCCGCGGTGTCCTTGAAGGGGTCGCCGACGGTGTCGCCGATGACCGCCGCCTTGTGGCGCTCCGAGCCCTTGCCGGTGTTCACGGCCTGGCTGGGGTCCTTCTTCTGATCCTCGACCTGCTTCTTGGCGTTGTCCCAGGCGCCACCGGCGTTGGACATGAAGAGCGCCAGCATGACGCCGGTGACCAGGGTCCCGGCGAGCAGGCCGCCGAGGGCGAAGCGCGACCAGAAGCCGACGATGACCGGCGAGCTCAGGGCCAGGATGCCTGGCGCGACCATGCGGCGCAGCGAGGCCTGGGTGGAGATCGCCACGCAGCGCTCGACCTCGGTCTTCTCGCCCGCGGCGAGGACCTCGCGCTCCTCGTCGGGCGTCAGGTCACGACCCTCGTGCTCGGCCTTGGCGACCAGCTTCAGGGCCGAGCGCAGCACCGGGATGTCCCGGAACTGGCGGCGAACCTCGGTGATCATGTCCATCGCCGCCGCGCCGACGGCCTTCATGGCCATCGCCGAGAACAGGAACGGCAACATGCCGCCGAGCAACAGGCCGATCAGCACCTCCGGGTTGGTCAGCAGCAGATCCTCACCGGGCTTGAAGGCGATGTTGCGGTAGGCCGCGAACAGCGACAGGGCGGCCAGCGCGGCCGAGGCGATGGCGAAGCCCTTGCCGATCGCCGCGGTGGTGTTGCCGACCGCGTCGAGGTTGTCGGTACGACCACGGACCTCGGGCGGCAGGCCGGACATCTCGGCGATGCCGCCGGCGTTGTCCGAGATCGGGCCGTACGCGTCGACCGCCAGCTGGATGCCGGTGGTCGAGAGCATGCCCAGCGCCGACAGCGCGACGCCGTAGAGGCCGGCGAAGTGGTTGGCGACGAAGATCGCCGCGGCGATCAGCAGCACCGGGATCGCCGTCGACTCGAAGCCGACGCCGATGCCGGCGATGATGTTGGTCGCCGGGCCGGTGTTCGACTGCTCGACGATGCTGTTGACCGGGCGCTTGCCCTTCGAACAGTAGTAGCCGGTCACGATGCCGATCAGCACGCCCGCGAACAGACCCGCGACGATCGCGTACATCAGCGGCATGGTCGCGATCGGCGCCTCACCGGCGACCAGGATCATCGGCGTGCCGTGGGCAGCCGCCGACTTCACGCAGTAGTCGATGATGAAGTAGGAGATCGGCAGCATCACGAACGCGGCCCCGAAGGAGCCGGTGTCGAGCGCGATCTGGGGGTTGCCACCCTCCTTGGTGCGGACCAGGAAGGTGCCCAGGATCGACACCACGATGCCCGCGCCGGCGATCAGCAGCGGCAAGATCGCCGCCTCGAGGCGACCGCTCATGGCCACGCCGCCGATGATCATCGCGCCGAGGATCGCGCCGATGTAGGACTCGAACAGGTCGGCGCCCATGCCGGCCACGTCGCCGACGTTGTCACCGACGTTGTCGGCGATGGTCGCGGGGTTCAGGAAGTGGTCCTCGGGGATGCCCGCCTCGACCTTGCCGACCAGGTC
>NZ_JACCSO010000519.1 GCF_013812955.1 Nannocystis sp.
GCACTGCCCGCGTCGTCACCGGAGTCGGCGATCGCTTCGTTGCCCGCGCTGGTGCCGGCCGCTCCGCTGGTGTTGCCGCTGGTGTTACCGCCGGTATTTCCGCCGGCATTCCCACCGATGGCAGAGATCGTGCGGGCGATGTTCTGCTTCTGATCGTGGTCGGTCTCGGGATCGGCCGCGAGCTCGCGCAGCACCTGCAGCACGAGGACCTTGGTCTGCGGGCTGCCCTCGTTGAGGAGGCGCTCGAAGGCGGCGGTGCAGTCGTCCTCGTCGCCGCGGGTGTTCAAGATCCGGATGATCGTCGTATAGGCCCACTGCGGAGCCCGCGCGTAGAGCGCCTCCATGCCGTCGAGCAGCACCTTCAGATAGGCGTCGTCGAACTTCTCCAGCACGTAGAGGACGTTCCAGTAGATCCCGTAGGGGTCGTTGTCCTCGAGCAGGCCGAGCAGGCGCGGCATCACGACGGGGTCGTCGATCTGCTCGAGCTGTTCGATCAGCCGCGGCAGATCCTCGAGCGCATCACCGCCGTACTGGGCGGCCTTGCGCAGGCGATCCAGCAGACCGTGCACGTCGTCGGCGGTCGGGAGCGGGGGCTCGTCCTCGAACTCCTCGTCCTCCTCGGCGACCTCGAGCACGCTCTTCTTGCGTGGCGCCGGGGGCGCCTCGGGCTCCATCCGGATCACGTCGGCGAGGTCGATCTGACCCCGACTCTCGTGGGCCGTCGGATGATGCGCGTGATGGACGTGGTGACCGTCGTCGTTGTCGTCGACGTCGTCCTCCTCGTCCTCGTTGATCGGGGCCGCCTTCACCGGCTTGCGCGTCGGAGCCTTGGCCGGACCCTTCGAGCGGGACTCGGCGGCGGGCGGCGCGGCCTTCTCGGGCTTGGCCTTCTCGAGCTGCTCGGCCTTCTCGAGCTTCTGCGGCTCGGCCTTGCTGACCGCCTTGGCCTTGGTGGCCTTGTCCGGCTTGGCCTCGGCCTTGGGCTCGGGCTTGGCCTCGACCTTGGCGGCGACCTTGCTGGGCTTGGCTGCGGGCTTGGCCTCGACCTTGGCGGCGGCCTTGCTGGCCTTGGCTTCGGGCTTGGCGCTCGCCTTGGCGGCTGCGGGAGCCTTTCCGGCGGCGGGCTTGGCCTGCGCCTTGGGAGCCGCCTTGGCGGCAGGAGCCTTGCTGCTGGCCTTGGCCGCGCCCTTGGCGGCGGTCTTGCTGGTGACCTTCGCGGGCTTGCTGCTGACCTTCGCGGGCTTCGCCGCGGGGCTGCGCTTCGCGGCGGGCTTGCTCACGGCCTTGCTGGCGGCCTTTTTGGCGGCGGGTTTGGAGCGCGTTGACGATGCTGCCACCGGGTTTTCTTACGCGATCGCCTGTACCTGTGGCAAGCCCCACAACACAACCGCTATGCTGCGGGGCCATGGCATCCCGTACAGTCGTGGATTCGGTCGATGTCGTGGAGGGTCCGCCGCGGGAAGTCGCGGCGCTGGAGGCCCAACTTGACGAACTTCGCCGCCGCTTCCCGGGCGCCATCCTCGAGCGCTATCTCGACCGCCTGCCCCGGGTGGCCGAGCGGGTGCGCATCGCCCCGGGCGCCGCCGTGATCGGAGACGTCTCGCTCGGAGAGGCCGTCAGCGTCTGGTACGGCTGCGTCCTGCGCGGCGACGTCAATCGCATCGAGATCCGCGAGCGCAGCAACGTGCAAGACGGCACGGTCATCCACCTGGGCGACCACAGCGGGACCTTCGTGGCCGAGGAGGTGGTCATCGGCCACCGCGCGGTGCTCCACGGCTGCCGGATCGGTGGCGGCACCCTGGTGGGCATCCAGGCCACGATCCTCGACGACGCGGTGATCGGCGAAGGCTGCGTGATCGGCTCGTGTGCGCTCGTCACCGCCGGCTCCGTGATCCCCCCGCACAGCCTGGTCATGGGGATCCCCGGCAAAGTGGTGAGAACCCTGAGCGCGGAAGACGAGACGTTTCACCGGCGACTCGCGGGCAAGTACACGCGCATCGCCCACAACTATCGCTTCGGCTGAGCCGCGCTGCACGTCAAGGGCTGGCGCGGCGATCGCGGTCAGGCCGTGGTGCCGGAGCTGCTGGTGCCGGTGGTGCCCGTCGTGCCGGCGCCGGTGGTACCGGTCGTCTCGCCGGTGCTGGTCGCGCCGGTGTCCTCGGTGGTGCCGGTGCCAGGTTCGCCGGTGGTGCCGGTGGTGCCGGTGGTGGCGGCGCCGGTGGTCTGGCCCAGCGTCGGGGGCTCGCAGATCCCGTCGGCGGGGCGACAGCGCAGGTCGTCGCAGCAGCCCTGGTGGTCGAAGCACCAGCGGCCCAGGTCGGTCGCGCCGACGCAGTCCACCGGGGCCTGACAGCTGGCCGGGCCGCGTTTGCCGCCGGGAGGCATGTCGGCGGCCTCGTAGTCGGCCACGCAGATCGCCTCGGTCTCGCAGTCGCCGCTGCCGAGGCAGGCGTCGCCCGTGCTGCCCCCGGTGGGCCCGTCACCGGTGCTGGTCAGCGCCGGGCCGGTGGTGGCGGAGGCCGAATTGCCCGCGCCGGGAGGCGAGCATGCCAGCAGCAGGCCGAGGGCGAGAAGTGGGATGCGCCGCACGCGAGCCACCATAACACGCCGCCTCAGGGCTCGTTCACGCAGCGGATCGTGAAGGGCTTACGATCGCGAGGGATCGTCGTCTCCACGCCGGTCTTGGGATCGACGATCCACACCTGCTTGCTGTCCTCCGCGTAGACCGTGCGGGTCCAGTGAAAGCCCTCGAGCCCCTCGAGCTGGTTCGGACCGGTGGCCCGGGCGAAGCGCGCGACCTCGGCGCGATCCGGGAGGCGCCACCCGCTGAGACCGCCGAGCGCGAGGCCCCGGCAGTGCGCCTCGCCAGCCGCTTGCAGCAGCGCAGGGCAGGGTAGCGCCGCGTCGCAGCGCTGGACGTAGAGCGGCGGGTCGAGCAGGGCGACACCCGCGGGCGGCGGCGGCGGCTTGGCCGTGGGGGTGGCGAACGGGGCCGCAGGGGCGTCGTTGCCTGACGCGGCCGGCTTGGCTGCGCCCGGCGCGGCAGCCTTCGCCGGGGCCTCGGGGGC
>NZ_JACCSO010000113.1 GCF_013812955.1 Nannocystis sp.
GTCGCGATCTACGATCGCCTCTGCGAGCTCGCCCGCGAGCTCGCCGCCGCCGGCCTCGGCGTCCAACAAGATCATCCGCTCGAGATCATCACCTCGGGCACCCACAGCTACCCGCTCGCGCTCGCCCACCCGGGCCTCGCGGGCGGCCCGTGGCGGCATCAGGTCTCGCCCGGCACGCTCGTGCTCTCGGACCTGCGCAGCCACGCCGCCGCCGCCGACCTCGGCTTGCAGCAGGCGGCCTTCGTCGCCGCCCGGGTGGTCAGCAGCGCGCCGGGTCGCGTGACCCTCGACGCCGGCACCAAGGCGCTCGCGCCCGATCGCCCCGCGAGTCACACCCGCGTGCTCGGCTGGCCGGGCCTGCGTGCGGTCGTCGCCACCGAGGAGCACCTCGTCGTGCACTTCGATCCGGACGCCGAGCCCGACGAAGACGACGACGTCGAGCCCGCCCTCGGCGATCTGCTGTTCCTCGTGCCCGACCACGTGTGCACGACCGTCAACCTGTACCGGCGCGCCCTCCTGCTCCGCGGCGGCGCCGTGATCGGTGATACGGCCATCGAGGCCGCGAGCCACCGCCTGTGGCTCACCGAGGCGAAGCCGTGAGCGAGCCGGGCGGCGACGACCTCCGCGAGATCGTCCGCGACAGCGCCCGCGACCGCACCAGCAGCGAGATCGAGGTCCAGGTGGTCCCACGTGCCAGCCGAAGTCGCATCGTCGGCCCGCACGACGGCCGCCTGAAGATCCAGCTCGCCGCGCCGCCGGTCGATGGCGCCGCCAACGAGGCGCTCGTTGACCTGCTCGCCGAGACCCTGCACATCCCGCGCGGCGCCGTCTCGGTGCTTCGCGGCGCCACCGGCAAGCGCAAGACCCTGCACATCGACGGCCTCGGCGCGGCCGAGCTGCGCGCGCGCCTCGGGCTCAACCTCTCCCCCGCCCTCTCGCTCACGCTCTCGGCGCTGCTGCTGCTCACGCCCGGATGTGAGAGCACCACGGACTTCCCGATCAGGGTCGTCTTCCCCGAGGACCTCGACCTCGCGCGAGCCGACAACGCGGTGCTGCGTCTCAGCCCGCAGGATCTCGACATCACCTACGACATCAAGGGCGCCGACTTCAGCCTCGAGCTGCAGCTCGAGCCCGACAGCCTGACCAGCACCTTGACCCTGTATCTGGCCCAGGGGCCAGATCTGCTGGCCTGGGGTCGAAGCGCGCCCTTCGTGCTCGCGGCGCCGCCGGCCGAGCTCGCGCTCTACGTCTCCCCACCGGGCGCGCTTTCGACCTTCCCGGGCACGATCACCAGCCCGGATCCCGAGGTGCTCGCCTGCCCGGCCTTCGGTCGCGGCATGTTGCTCTTCAACAGCGACGGCGGCACCGGCCTGTTCAACAACTTCGACCTCACGACCGAGATCGGCGCGACCCTCGATCCCGAGCACGGCGTGCCCGCGGCGAGCGATGGCGCGCTGGTGCCCGACAGCGCCGGCGGGGTCTGGCGCGTGGCCTGGGCCGAGCAGCTTCGCGCGTTCCGCTACGAGCCGGGCGACGACGAGTGGACGACCGCCACGATCGCCGACCCGTCACCCGCCCCGCGCCCGGGCGCCGCCCACGTGGAGAGCGCCGACCTCGAGCGCGTGCTCATCTTCGGCGGCGGCGAGCAGCGCAGCGTGATCGAGCTCGACCTCGTGCCCGACGACGCCGGCGCTTACACCGTGACCACCCTCCCGCAGCAGCTCGACAGCCCGCGCCGCGCCGCCACAGCGCTGTTCCTGCTGCGCAGCGACGGCGACCTCGGCGAGGGTGTGGTCCTGATCGGCGGCGACGACGAGGCCACGAGCCTCGCTCAATTCATACCCGCCGACCCCGACGATCCCCCGGTCAGCTTCGGCCCGGCGATGGCCTGGACCGGCCTCGCCTGCGCCCAGCTCGATCAGGGCGGCGCGGCGAAGGAGGCCGACCACGTCCGCGTGCTGTGTGTCGGCGGCACGCATGGCGGCAAACCGACCCCCGACGCGATCGTCCTCAATTTCCCATCCTTCGCCGCAAACCTGGTCCCGAACCTCGAGCTCATGCCGGACTTCCTGGCCGAGCCCGCGTCCGAACCGCGCCTGTTCGCGGACAACGCCGCGATCTACGCCCAATCCGGGGTGCAGTGGCTGCGTATCGACCGGACCGCGCTCACCGTCGAGACGCAGGTCTCGGCGTCGACCCGGGTGCGTGGTGGCCATTCCGTTTTGCTGGCGACCGGTGCTACCTTCCTCGTGGGCGGCTGGGCCGCGGACGAGCGCGCCGTGGATCACTGGCATGTCTTTGTCCCGACGCTCGCTGCACCCTGACTTGCCATTCTCGCATCGCGCTTCACTCTGGAGCTTTTCATGGCCGACACCCTGACGATCACCGACAACCGAACCGGCAAGACCTACGAGCTCCCCATCCAGGACGGGACCATTCGCGCCGACGCCCTGCGACAGATCAGAACGTCCGAGGACGACTTCGGGCTGATGACCTACGACCCGGCGTTCATGAACACGGCCTCGTGCCGTTCGGCCATCACCCTGATCGACGGCGACAAGGGCATCCTTCGCTATCGCGGCTATCCCATCGAGCAGCTCGCGGAGAACTCGACCTACCTCGAGGTCGCCTACCTGCTCCTCAATGGCGAGCTGCCGAACCAGGTCCAGCTCGACAAGTGGACCGACAAGGTCACCAATCACACCTACGTGCACGAGTTCCTGCGCGACGCGATGCAGGGCTTCCGCTACGACGCCCACGCCATGGGCAAGATGGTCTCGATGCTCGGTGCGCTCAGCACCTTCTACCCCGAGTCCAAGAACGTGCGCGACCCCGCGGTCCGCCACGAGCACATCGTCAAGATCATCGCCAAGATGCCGACGATCGCCGCCTGGGCCCATCGCCACAGCGTCGGCCGCCCCTACGTCTACCCGGACAACGAGCTCAGCTACACCGGCAACTTCCTCAACATGCTGTTTCGCATGGCTGAGCCGCGCTTCAAGCCGAACCCGGTGCTCTCGCGCGCCCTCGACATCCTCTTCATCCTCCACGCGGACCACGAGCAGAACTGCTCGACCAACGCCGCGCGCGCGGTCGGCTCGGCCGAGACCGACCCCTATTCGACGCTCGCTGCGGCCTCCGCCGCCCTCTACGGCCCGCTGCACGGCGGCGCCAACGAGGCCGTGCTCCGCATGCTGCGCCAGATCGGCGACGTCAAGAACGTCCCGGAGTTCGTCAAGAGCGTCAAGGACGGCAAGGGCCGCCTGATGGGCTTCGGTCACCGCGTCTACAAGAACTACGACCCGCGCGCCAAGGTCATCAAGAAGCTCGCCCACGACGTCTTCGAGGTCACCGGCAAGAACCCGCTGCTCGAGATCGCCATCGAACTCGAGAACATCGCGCTCAACGAGGACTACTTCGTCAAGCGCAAGCTCTACCCCAACGTCGACTTCTACTCGGGCCTCATCTACCAGGCGATGGGCTTCCCCGTGGAGATGTTCCCGGTGCTGTTCGCCATCCCCCGGGCCTCCGGCTGGCTTGCACAATGGCAGGAGATGCTGGTCGACCCCGAGCAGAAGATCGCCCGCCCGCGGCAGATCTATACCGGCATCGAGCTGCGCGACTACGTGCCCATGAACGCGCGCGGTTAGCTGTTCGAGGCTTTTTACCGCCGGGCCCGACCTCTCGGTCGGGCCCTTCGTTTTTGCGGTCGCCCCCTGCGCAGTGCAACCG
>NZ_JACCSO010000563.1 GCF_013812955.1 Nannocystis sp.
CCTCGACGGACTCGCCGCGATGCCGACCTGGGATCCCCCGTGGCTGCGACCGCTGCTCGGCCTCGGCCGCGAGACCACCCGCGCGCTGTGCGGGCAGCTCGGCCTGGCGTTCGTCGACGACCCCACCAACCTCGACCTTCGTCACCCGCGCGTCAGGGTCCGCGAGCAGCTGCTCCCCGGGCTGCGCCAGGACAACCCGCAGGTCGAGGCGGCGCTGGCCGCACTCGCCGAGCAGGCCGCCGACGCCGAGGAAGCGCTGGCCGCGTGGGCCCTCGGCGAGGAGACCGGACGCCGCCTGGGGCAGGGCCACTGGACCGCCGACGGCCTCGCGGGGCTCCCGCGGGCGGTGCGGACCCGGGTGCTGCGACGGATCTGCGAGCTCGGCGGCGTCGACATGGGCGCTCTGGGTCACAACGCGATCGCCTCGGTCGATCGGGCCCTGTGCGGGCGTGAGGTGGCCGCGAACGCGCAGGACGCCGGGGCCGCCTCGCCGGCGCGCGCGCCACGTACCTGGGATCTACGGCCTGGCCTGCGCCTGCGCCTGGATCGTGCGGGCCTGCGGCTCGGCCCGGCCGACCGCCCATGAAGCCGCTCGAGCGCGGCCCGACCACGGGTCACAGGAGCCTCAGGGCCTCGCGGATGCCATATGCGGCGACGCTGGCCGGACCTGAGGTCTTCCGCTATGCTCGCCCGTCCGAGCAGCGCGCTGCCGGCAAGCACGATTTCAGGCCTGCCGGGCCATGAAGATACATCCGCCGTGAAGCAGCAAACAAAGACCCTTCTGGTGTGGCTTGGCCTGATCGTCGCGGTGTTGGCGCTCGCCAACCTGTTCAACACCAGGGGGAAGGTGGTGAACATCTCCTACGCCAAGTTCATGGACACCGTGGACAAGGAGTGGGGGGACCTCAAGCGCAGCACGAACATGACGGTCGCCGTCCACCCGAGCTACGTGGACATCAGCTACGAGCTCGACGGTACGACCTACCAGGCGACCGGCCCGGTGGCGGAGAACCTGTACGACAAGCTCAGCGAGAAGCAGATCGACTACCGCGTCGAGCCCGAGGAGGACGGCACGCTGCTGCAGTTCGCGCTGATGTGGCTGCCGATGATCTTCATCGTCGTGCTGATGGTCATGTTCATGCGCCAGATGCAGGCCGGCGGCGGCCGGGCGATGAACTTCGGCAAGAGCAAGGCCCGCCTGCTCAACGAGCACACCAACAAGGTCACCTTCAAGGATGTCGCCGGCGTCGAGGAGGCCCGCGAGGACGTCGAGGAGATCATCGACTTCCTGCGCGACACCCGGAAGTACCTGCGCGTCGGCGGCCGCATCCCCAAGGGCGTGCTGCTGATGGGCCCGCCCGGGACCGGCAAGACCCTGCTCGCCCGCGCCATCGCCGGTGAGGCGGGCGTCGCCTTCTTCAGCATCAGCGGCTCGGACTTCGTGGAGATGTTCGTCGGCGTCGGTGCCAGCCGCGTCCGCGACCTCTTCGAGCAGGGCAAGAAGAACGCCCCCTGCATCATCTTCATCGACGAGATCGACGCGGTCGGTCGCCACCGCGGCACCGGCCTCGGCGGCGGACACGACGAGCGTGAGCAGACCTTGAACCAGCTGCTCGTCGAGATGGACGGCTTCGAGGGCAACGACGGCGTGATCCTGGTCGCCGCGACCAACCGCCCCGACGTGCTCGACCCGGCGCTGCTGCGGCCCGGTCGCTTCGATCGCCGCATCATCGTCGGCCTCCCGGACGTGCGCGGCCGCGAGGCGATCCTCAAGGTCCACACCCGCAAGGTCCCGGTCGACGACAACGTCGACCTCGCCACCGTCGCCCGCGGCACCCCCGGCTTCAGCGGCGCCGACCTCGAGAACCTCGTCAACGAGGCCGCGCTGATGGCCGCCCGCTACGGCCGCGACCGCGTGACCGAGGACGACTTCGACCGCGCCAAGGACAAGGTCCTGATGGGCTCGGAGCGCAAGTCCGCGGTGATCTCGGAGCGCGAGCGCATCACCACCGCGTGGCACGAGGCCGGCCACACCCTGGTGGCGATGAGCCTGCCCAAGGAGCACGTCGACCCGATCCACAAGGTCACGATCATCCCCCGCGGCCGGGCCCTGGGCGTCACCCAGCAGCTCCCCGAGGAGGACCGCTACAACCTCGACCGCGACCACGTCGAGGCCCAGATCGCGATCCTGATGGCCGGCCGCATCGCCGAGGAGATCGCGTTCAACGGCCAGAAGACCACCGGCGCGAGCAACGACATCGAGCGCGCGACCGGCCTGGCCCGCAAGATGATCTGCGAGTGGGGCATGAGCGACGAGCTCGGCCCGATCTCGTACGCCAAGGCCGAGGCCCAGCCCTTCATCGGCCGCGAGAGCCAGAGCGCCCCGCCGTACTCGGAGTCGACCGCCCAGGCGATCGACAAGACCATCCACGACGTCATCACCCGTCAGTACGAGCTCGCCCGCCAGATCCTCGTGCACAACGAGCCGGCCCTGCGTCGCCTCGCCGAGGCGCTGTTCGAGCGCGAGGTCCTGAACGCCAGCGAGGTCCTGAGCCTGATCGAGGGCCGCACGCTCCCGCCGCACCGCGCCCGCCCGCGCATGGCCATCGGACAGTCGGTGCCGGGCATCGACCGTCCGGTCGTCCCGGGCAAGCTGGTCGCCGAGCCCTCGACCTGAGCCGCTCCGTCCGAGCCGTTCCTGGTGAGCACAAGCAGCGCTGGCCCCCGGGCCGGCGCTTTTTTTTCGCCACTGTCCTCGGGGACAGACTGTCATTTTAATAGATGTCCTCGGGGACAGATCAGCCGAGCGTGCGCGCGGCGGGATCCGCCGCCAGCATCGCGCGCAGCCGCGGCGTCCAGCCGCCCGGCAGGTCCTCCGGCACCAGCGAGGCCGCGTCGAAGTCGCCGCTGACGTGGTCGAAGGGGGCGGGCAGGGCGGCCGGCGCGAGGGCCAGCTCCAGCAATACGACCCCGGCGCTGAACACATCCGAGGCCGGCGTGGCCGTCGCGCGGCTGGCCTTTAGGACCGGTGTTCGCGCCTCGCTCGCATGTGTGCGCAGCTCCGGCGCGAGGTAGCGCAGGGTCCCGGCGTGGCCTGCCGGGCCGCGCTCACCCTGGGCCAGGCCGAAGTCGGCGAGCGCGATCGGGGAGCCCTCGCGGGCCTCACGGACCAAGATGTTCGCGGGCTTGATGTCGCG
>NZ_JACCSO010000569.1 GCF_013812955.1 Nannocystis sp.
GTCACAGCCCCAAAACCAGGCCAGGGCTGGCCGCCGCGCGCTTCTTCGCGGATACTTTGCCGACCCATGAGCCTGCCGACTCGCGCACCGCTCGCGCCCCGTCTGCTGCCCGCGCAGCTCGACTATCACGTCGAGCTCTCGCCCGCAGAAGTGCTCGGGCGCCTCAAGGCCGACCCCGACGTCCAGGTGCTCGACGGCTTCCCCGCGCGCGCGCGCAGCGACCGCAAGTTCCTCGCCGAGCTCGGCCGCGGCAGCTTCCGCGTCTGTCAAAACGTCGCCGCCGGCACCGTCGACACCGGCCCCGCCGACCTGCGCCGCCTCACCCTCGAGGCCCACCTCGCCGCGACCCCGCGCGGCACCCTGGTGCGCGCCCGCTTCGCCCAGGGCCCGCTCTCGAAGCAGGCCAGCTTCTACATCATGTGGTTTGCGAGCTTCGCCTGGCTCGGCCTGACGGGCTTGTCGGCGGCCAAGCTCGGCCTGGTCGGGGTCTTCCTGGCGCTGACGGTGCCGGCCTTCGCCTACGACCTGGTGCGCGCTCGCGGCAGCGACAGCGACCGCCTCGCCCTGCTGAACCTGCTCAGTCAGCTGCTCGGCCCGGCGGTGCTCGGCGAGAACGCCGAGGAGAACATGCCCTACCGCCACGGCCGCCGCCTCCCCGAAGCCGACGACGCCGGCTGATGCTGACCACCCTCGCGGCTTCACCACCCTCGCCTCGCGGCCTCACCCGAGCTTTCGCCTGAACCCTCGCGGCCTGTGAGCCTCGCGGCGCCGCCCGCGAAGTGTTATCCCTCCCCTCGATGCAGATCTTCTCGGTGGAGGGCAACACCCAGCGCCTGGACGGCGGCGCGATGTTCGGCAACTGTCCGCGCGCCCTGTGGGCCGGCTGGGCCCCGCCCGACGACCAGAACCGCATCCGCCTGGCCTGCCGCAGCATGCTCGTGCGCGAGGACAGCGGCCGCCACGTGCTCATCGAGACCGGCATCGGCGCCTTCTTCGAGCCCAAGCTGCGCGAGCGCTTCGGCGTCCAGGAGCCCGAACACGTGCTGCTGCGCGCGCTCGCCGAGCTCGGCGTGCAGCCGGCCGACATCGACGTCATCGTGCTCTCGCACCTGCACTTCGACCACGCCGGCGGCCTGCTCACCGCCTGGTCCAATGAGCAGCCACCGCAGCCGCCGCAGCTCGCCTTCCCCCGCGCGCGCTACGTCGTCAGCGCCCCCGCCTGGCAGCGCGCGATCAAGCCCCACCCGCGCGACCGGGCCTCGTTCATCCCTGGCCTTCAGGACATGCTCCTCGCAACAGGTCGTTTGGAACAGGTGGAGGGCGCCTCCTCGACCACGCTCGGTCCGGCCTACAGCTTCAGCTACTCCGACGGCCACACCCCCGGCCTGATGTTGACCCGCGTCGAGGGTCCGGCCGGCCCGGTGACCTTCCTCGGCGACCTGGTCCCCGGCGTGCCCTGGGTGCACCTGCCGATCACGATGGGCTACGACCGCTACCCGGAGCTGCTCATCGACGAGAAGGAGGCCCTGCTCGCGCGCATCGTCGCCGAGCAGGGCTGGGCCTTCTACACCCACGACCCCGAGGTCGCCGCGAGCAGGGTCACCCGCTCGCCGCAGGGCCGCTTCGCCGCCGGCGAATCACTCGCCCAGGTCCGCTGGTCCTGAGCGTCGCCTGGGCCGCGGTGGGCCCCGCGTAGTCCCGATGCGCGAAACTTCGCGTCACGCCCGCCGGAACTTCGCGACCCGTGTGTTGTCGGATCGGCGATGCCGGCCGCGACCATCGATCCCGCGCTCGAGCTGCCGGTCGAGGTCGTCGAGGTCGTCGCCATCTATGCGCGCCACGTCTTCGATGTTCGGCACCTGGCGCGCGGCGTCTACACCATCGGCGACCACCCACGAGCCTCGTTCCCGCTGCTGTCGTGCGGATCGCCCGACCAGGAGCCATTCCCACTGATCGGCTGGATCGCCGGCGCGATCCACCTGCGCTTCACCGCCGACATGCACGGCGAGCTGGCCCTGGGCCACGAGCGCAGCTCGCTGGATGCGCTGATCACCAGCGGCCGCGCCACCGCGAGCGACGGCGCCTTCACCCTCGCGCTGGCGCCCGGGGAGCGCGCCGTGATCAACATCGGGACCGTGTGCTTCGCGCTGCGCTGCGTCCCGGCCGCGCGCCGCCCCGCCTACTCGAGCGGCTTTCGCTGGGAGTGGCGGACCCACGCCCTCGTCATGTTCATGCTGCTCGGCGCACTACTACTCATCGCGCAGCGCCAGCCCCACTTCGCCGAGGGGCTCGAATTCGACGAGTGGCCCGAGGACCTGCGCTTCGTCGGCTTCGTCGCCCGGCCGACCGCGCCCGAGACGGTCCACGACCGCATCGCCATGCCTCCGCCGCGCCCGCCCGCCGACGGCCAGCCGCGCAACATCGGTGAGCAAGGCAAACAGGGCAAGCCGACCGCGACGCCGAAACGCGGTCGGATCGCCATCGCCCGGCGTCCGGCGCCGATCCACGTGCTTCCCCGGCGATTCAACCCCGATGAGCAGCAACAACAGGGCGGGCTGCTCGGAATGCACCGGTCGGACCTCGGGTACTTCCTCGCGTCGCCGTATGGATGGCGCTACCACCCGAGCGACCTGGCGGCGCGCGACCTGTGGGGCCGACGCGGGCGCAGCGAGGGCGAGGCGCACGGCGTCGGCGGTCTCGGTTTTCGCGGCACCGGGCGCAGCGGCGGCGGCGACTGGTATGCGCTGGGCAGCCT
>NZ_JACCSO010000346.1 GCF_013812955.1 Nannocystis sp.
GCATGCCCTCGCACGGTCGGTTGTCGGTGTCGCTACCTCTCGGCCGCGACCCGACGGGGTGCGGATCTTTCGATCCGCGGTCCCACAAGCGTCGTTATGGTTTCCCTCTTCCACTATCCAGTTTTCAGGGAGCCAGTCCTCGAAAGGACTCCCACCGCCATCCAGCCGTTCGGCCGGCCTTCCCGAGCGGCCGTTTCGGCCGCCCCGTTGGTCAGGGGAGGCGGGTTGTACTCGCGGCCCTCCGGCGCGTCAAGACTATTTTTCAGGGAAGTCCGCGGCGGGCGTTATTTCGCTCCCTGATGCCCTACGAGCGTCTTTGTGGGGAACGCGCCCGGCCAGGACAACTTGACCTCCCGAGGGCGTGGCCCCCGAATTCCCCGTCGGTCTCCGGAGATTTGGCGACGGAGAAGAACTTGGAACTGGTTCCTGGACCAGGCAAGCCCCCGAACATCATGCGCCCGCTCACGCCTTTCGGCGCCGGCTCGCTCGGGCTCGCCTCCTCATCCCCTCGCCTGCGCATCCCTGCGTCGAGGTCGATGGCCTCTTCGGCGCATCGGTCACCGGAGATCCGGCGACGGCCTGAGCTTGTCGCCGGTTCGCGATCCGGCAAGCCCACGGCTCACGATTTTTTTCGACGACGGTGCTTGCCGCTCTTGCCGCCGGGTCGCTGCAGCTGTCCGGCGGCGCGGGCGTGCCGCACCATCGCCTCGATCAGCGTAACGACGTCCTCGTCGGCGCGCATCAGGTGATGATGAAAGCCGGCGCCCTCACCCGGCGCCCAGCGCAGGAACAGCAGCATCACCTGGCCGCCGAGCTCGGCCGGCAGCGCATCCCCGCCCCGCAGCTCCAGCACCTGCTCGTTGCGCACGCCCCGCGCCAGCTCGCCGTGCAGCACCTGCCCCAGGGTCACGCTGGCCCGCTGCTGCGGGGTGCCCGCATACAAGCCGCGGCTCCACACCTGGTCGACCGTCACCAGCACGACCAGGTCGGCGTGCCCGAGGCGCTGGGCGAAGCGCTTCTGATCGATCACGTCGCCCGGCGCCCGCCCCGTCATCTGCACCGGTATCGCCGTGTAGTGATCGTCGAAGACCAGGTCGAAGCGGCTGTCCCAGGCCGCCGAACCCGCCGGCGGCGTCAGGTCCCCGCGAGCCTTCGGGCCGCAGCCACCCAGCACCAGCGCGGAGCCCACCGTCAGCGAGACGCCCATCGTCAGCGAGACGCCCAGCGCCAGCGAGACGCCGGTTGCCGCGAGCCATCGTCTGCCAGTGCGCATGTCGGCGGCGAGAGTAGCGTATGCTCGCGCCCGTGCGCACCCCATGGATGTACGTCCCATGGCCCGGCCTCATCGCGGTGACATTCGCGGGCTGCCAGCTCGGCGGCGCCCGGTCTTTCCCGCCCGCGGAGCCGGCCCTGGAGGCCGAAAACCGGCAAGCGGGCGACCCCCACGGCGGCCGCTTTCCCCTCGCCGACGCCCTGGCCGGCCTGCCGGAGGGGCAGCATCTCGAGGCCGTGATCGACACCGACGCCGGGGCGATCTTCTGCGCCCTCGACCTCGACGTGCCGCTCGTGGTCGCCAACTTCGTCGGCCTGGCCCGCGGCCTGCGCCCGTTCCAGAGCCAGCCCGGCGCCCCCTGGCAGACCGCACCCTTTTATGACGGCCTGGAATTCCACCGCGCCGTGCCCAACCAATTCATCCAGACCGGACGCCGCGGCGAATCCGAGGACCCGGGCTTTCACCTCCAGGACGAGATGTCGAGCGGCCACGTCTTCGACCGCGGCGGCCTGCTCGCGCTCGCCAACACCGGCGCGCCCAACTCCGGCGCCGCCCAGTTCTTCATCACCACCGGGCCCCTGCGCCACCTCGACGGCGAGCACACCATCTTCGGCACCTGCGACGACGAGGCCGTGGTCCGCGAGCTCGAGCGCCGCATCCTCGCCGACCCCAACGCACCACCGCGACTGCGCAGCCTGAAGATCCGCCGCCGTCCGTGATGTTCTTCACGGGCCGGATGCCGCGCCCGCGGCGCTGCGCTTGTGGTCGCGCGGGCGCCCATGGCAAAACCCCGTGCATGTCAGCGACCGCGCGCACGCTCCTCCTCTCGACCGCCGTCCTGCTCGCCGGCGCCTGCACGGCGCCCGAAGCCGGCAAGTCCGACGCCAAGCCCGACGCCAAGCCCGACGTCACCGCCGCCGCCAATGCGGACACCAAGGCGAAGCTCGACGTCAAGGCTCCCCCGCCGCCCGAGACCAAGACTGCCGTCCCGCCGCCCGCTCAGCCCCCGACCCCGGCGCCGCCGAAGTTCCAGAAGGGCCAGCTCGCCCGCGCCGGCCTCAGCCCCGCGGACCTGCTCGAGTACAACAAGGCCCAGGGCGACCCGATGGGCAGCATCGACCTGGAGACCGCCCTCGCCGGCGACCCGGTGCTCGCGGACAAGAGCAAGGGCAAGCTCTTTGTCACCTTCGACACGACGATGGGCAAGTTTCGCTGCGAGCTCTACGAGGACAAGACCCCGAACACGGTCGCCAACTTCGTCGGTCTGGCCCGCGGCGTGCGGCCGTGGCTCGACAAGAAGACCGGCAACTGGGGCACCAGCAACTTCTTCGAGGGCATCCTGTTTCACCGCGTCATCGACGGCTTCATGATCCAGACCGGCGACCCGATGGGCACCGGCACCGGCGGCCCCGGCTTCCTGATCGCCGACGAGTTCGACCCGAGCCTGCGCCACGTCAGCGGCGGCATCCTGTCGATGGCCAACCGCGGACCCAACACCGGCAGCTCGCAGTTCTTCGTCACCGTCGCCCCGACGCCGCACCTCGACACCCGGCACGCCGTGTTCGGCAAGTGCGACCCCAAGGTCCCCATCGCCATCAGCAAGGTCCAGACCAAGTCCGAGCGCCCGCTCGACGACATCAAGATCAACAAGCTGATCTTCGAGCGCGCCGCGAAGTGAGCGCGATCCGAGCATGACCCGTGCGCCTGTCCCCCGGGACAGGTGCTTCGGGCCTCGTCACCTCGTCGTGCCGGTCAGGGCTGATAGAGATAGCGCCGCAGCCAGGTCGAGGCCGGGCTGACGCGGCGGGCGTTGATCTGGCCGAGCACGACCACCCCGTCCGGATCCTGCGCCAGCGCGCGGCCGATGTTGACCGTCTCGCCGGACTCGTCGATGCGCCACAGCGGCTCGAGCTCGTCGCTGAAGCCGCCGAGCCAGAGATGAGGCGCACCCGCGGGACCGGCCGTGCCGGTGACGACGATGCCGCCGTCCGCGACGACGACGATCGCATTCGCCTCGCCGTCGAGCTCCTCGCCGCGCCGCTCCTGCACCGGCATGAATTCGCGGCCCGGCCGATATTGCCGGACAAAACCACCGGTGATGGTCGCGCCGTCGAGCTCGCGACCGACCACCCACAGCGCACCGTCGAGGGCGACCGCGACACCGAGCGCCTCGAAGCCGGCCGCGCCGGGCGACTCCGGCAGGGCGCTCCAAAGGCCCGCGCCGCTGGCGTCGAAGCTGCGGATCAGCGAGCGCCACGGGGCCGTCGATTCGGCGTAACCATCGGTGCCGACCGCCAGCAAACCACCCGCGAACGGAGCGACGGCCCGCAGCGCGCCCGGTCCGCAGACCAGCATCGGCTCGCTCCACTGCGCCACGCCCTCGCGGCTGAAGCGGCCGATCCACGCGTCCGGCACCAGACACGGGCTCTGGCAGCGCGTGCCGCCGGCGATCAGCTCGCCGTCGGCGTCGAGCGTCAGGCTCCGCATCGACTCGTCGAGCTTGGTGTTGACGCCGTCCCACTTCGCGGTGCCGAGGTTGCCGCTGTTCAGCAGACCGCCGCCGGCGTCGTACCAGCCGACCCACACGTCCTGGCGGTGGCCCTGAACCTCCTGGCTGACGCCACCCGCGACGATGCGGCCGTCATCCAGCACCACCACCGCGCGCGCGAAGTCACCCCGTCGCTCACCGCCGTTGTAGCGCTGCTCCCAGACCAGCTGCCCGTCCCCGCCGGCGAAGCGAGCGACCCACACGTCGCGCAGCCCGGCGTCGTCGAGCTGCACCTGATCACCCGCGACCAGCACGTCACCCCCCGGATCGAGCGCCACCGCAAAACCGATCCGGTCCGCGATCGCGGTCCAGCCGACGCCCGGCGGACAGCCACCTGAGCAGACCTCGGCGCCGGTGGTCGGCCCCGAGGTGGTCGCGGTCGATGATGACGATGTTGTTGATGTTGTTGATGTTGTTAATGACTCGGCGCTGCCGCCGGTCGGCTGGCCGCCCTCGCCCGTGCTGGACTCACTGCCGGTGTCCTGCGTGGCGGAGCCGAGTCCGAGGGCCTCGAAGGTGCAGCCGCCCACCAGCAGGCTCGACCAGCCGAGCCAGACGAACGGGGCGACGGCGCGAGCCGTTGGACAGCGGCGGACGGACATGGCGCGGACTCGCACCGTACCACAGGCGGGGTCGCGCGCGAATGCGCATCACCCGCTGACACCCGCCAGGCCGTCGGAGCCGCAATGGACAATGGACAACACGCCCACCTCCCGGGAGATCCCAGGAGGCAGGCGTGCACGAGGGGACGGGGCTGAGACCCGTGCGCGGGGGGATGGGTTTCAGCGGAGCGGGCTTCGGGCTATGACCCGGGAATGCCCGACCTCGCCGCGCTCGAGTCCCAGCTGAACCAGCTCATCCTGGAGGGCCAGATGATGGCGGCCTTCGAGCGATTTTACGCCGAGGACATCGTCATGCAGGAAAACACCGCCCCGCCCGTGAGCGGCAAGGCCCGCAACCGTGAGCGCGAGCAGGCCTTCTTCGGCTCGATCGCCGAGTCGAAGATCCAGCTGCTCGGCTCGGCCGTCGGCGACGGCGTCACCTACTCGGAGTGGATCTTCGAGCTCAACTTCAAGGACGGGCGCAGGGTCTGCATGACCGAGGTCTCGGCCCGCCGCTGGAAGGACGGGCTCGTGGCCCACGAGCGCTTCTATTACGACCCTGTCGCTTGATGCCCGGGCGGGCCCACGACGGCCCGAAATGCGAAGGCCGCGGCTTCGGGGGCCGCGGCGCTTCGTTTCATCCCTTCAGGTCGTGATGCGTAGGTGATTCGGCGGCGCACGACCGCCGAGCCACCGTGGATTCGCTCAGTGGGGGCCGTGGCCGCCGGTCTCGTGGGCGGCGTCGCGGTCCTTGCGGCGGCGCTCCTCGAGGTAACGATTGACGACCCGCCAGTCGACCGCGGTCGTGACGTCGACGCCGGCGAGGAACTCGCGCAGGGCGACGTTGGGGTGGTCCTCGGGCAGGGCGACCAGGGCCCAGCGCAGCACGTCGTCGATGGTATCGGCGAGCTTGATGTCGAGGGCCTTGAGCACGTGCTTGGGCACGTCGACGAGGTCCTTCTCGTTGTCACGCGGGCAGATGACGGTCTTCATCTCGCCGCGGAAGGCCGCGAGCACCTTGTCCTTGAGCCCGCCGATCGGCAGCACCTTGCCGCGCAGGTTGATCTCGCCGGTCATGGCGACATCCTTGCGCACGGGCACCTGCAGCAGCGCGCTGACCAGCGAGGTGACGATGGTGACGCCGGCGCTGGGGCCGTCCTTGGGGACCGCGCCCTCCGGGAAGTGGAGGTGGAAGTCGACGTGCTCGTGGAAGTCGGGCTCGAGGCCGAGGGCGAGGCTGCGCGAGCGCACGTAGGTGAGGCCGGCCTGGGCCGACTCCTGCATGACCTCGCCGAGCTTGCCGGTGAGCGTGATCTTGCCCTTGCCCGCGGTCAGGGTGACCTCGGCCGGCAGCAGGTCGCCGCCGAAGAAGGTCACCGCGAGGCCGTTGGTCATGCCGATCTGGTCGGCCGCGTCGGCGGAGTTGTGGCGGTACTTCTGGGCGCCGAGCAGGCGCTGGACCATGCGCACGTCGACCTTGAAGCTCTTCTTCTTCTTGCCATCCTTGACGAACTCGCGGGCGAGCTTGCGGACCACCGAGGACACGGCGCGCTCGAGGCTGCGCACCCCGGACTCCTTGGTGTAGTGGTTGATCAGCTCCTTGACCGCTTGATCGGTGAAGACGAGCTCGACGTTGGCCATGCCGTTGGCCTCGAGCTGCTTCGAAATCAGGTACTGGCGGGCGATCTTCTGCTTCTCTTCGTCGGTGTAGCCGCTGAGCTCGATGATCTCCATGCGGTCCTGCAGCGGCAGCGGGATCGAGTGCAGCGAGTTCGCGGTGCACAGGAACAGCACGTCGCTGAGGTCGTAGTCGAGGTCGAGGAAGTGGTCGACGAAGGTGTTGTTCTGCTCCGGGTCGAGGACCTCGAGCATCGCCGCCGAGGGGTCGCCGCGGAAGTCCATCGAGATCTTGTCGATCTCGTCGAGCAGGAACACCGGGTTGCTGCTGCCGGCCTTGCGCAGGCCCTGGATGATCTTGCCGGGCATCGCCCCGATGTAGGTCCGACGATGGCCGCGGATCTCCGCCTCGTCGCGCACGCCGCCGAGCGACACGCGCACGAACTTGCGGTTGGTCGCCCGCGCCACGCTCTTCGCCAGCGAGGTCTTGCCGACGCCGGGCGGGCCGACGAGGCACAGGATCGGCCCCTTGAGCTTGGGCACCAGCGAGCGCACCGCGAGGTACTCGATGATGCGCTCCTTCGGCTTCTCGAGCCCGTAGTGGTCGGCGTCGAGGATCTGCTCGGCCTCGGCGACGTCGAGCTTCTCGACGGTGCGCTCCTCCCACGGCAGCGCGAGCACGGTGTCGATGTAGTTGCGCACGACGGTCGCCTCGGCGCTCATCGGGCTCATCATCTTGAGCTTGCGCAGCTCCTTCTTGAGGCGGTCGGTGGCCTCGGGGGACATCTTGCGGCGACGCACCCGCTCCTCGAGCTCGGCGATCTCGTTCTTGAACTCGTCCTGGCTGCCGAGCTCCTTCTGGATCGCCTGCATCTGCTCGTTGAGGTAGTACTCCTTCTGGTTCTTCTCCATCTGCTTCTTGACGCGGGTCCGGATCTTCTTCTCCACCTGGAGAATCTCGATCTCGTTCTGCATCAGCTCGTAGAGCTTCTCCAGGCGCGCGCGGATGGACTCGGTCTCCAGCAGTTCCTGCTTGGCGGCGAGCTTGAAGTTGACGTGCGCGGCGATGGTGTCGGCCATGCGCGACGGGTTGTCGATGCTCTGCACGCTGACCGCCAGCTCCGGCGGCACGCGCTTGTTGAGCTTCACGTAATTCTCGAAGGTCTGCTGGACCGAGCGCATCAACGCCGCGATCTCGGGCTCGTCCTCGGCGCTGACCGCCGGGGTCTCCAGGACCTCGGCCTCGACCAGGAAGTACTTGTCGTGGTCGATGTAACGGCCGATGCGGGCGCGGCTCTTGCCCTCGACCAGGACCTTCACGGTGCCGTCGGGCAGGCGCAGCAGCTGGATGATGCTGCCGATGGTGCCGAAGTTGTGGATGCCCTCCGGGCGCGGGTCGTTGACCTTCGCTTTTTTCTGCGCGCACAAGAGAATGGCGCGGTCGGTCGCCATCGCCTCTTCCAATGCATTGATGGACTTCTCGCGGCCGACAAACAGCGGGACGACCTCGTGCGGGAAGACGATGAGTTCGCGGAGCGGAAGCAGGGGGATCTTGCGCATGAGACGGGCATCCACGCGGGAAACTGCGGGGACTCCGGAAAGCTAGCACCCGCCAAAAACGCGGTCAAACACGGCGCAAGCCCGATCGCGCCGCCGAGCGCCCACACAAGCGAGCGCGCGGGGCGGCCGGCGCGATCCATGGCGCAGACGCACGCGTGCGATCGTCGAACACGGCGCGCATCACTGAGATCGGTCGCTCCACGCGGCTCACCCGAGTCACGACCCTCACGTCAGACGTCAGTCGGCGCGCGCGTCAGGGTGGCCGATGAACCATCGCCACAGCCGCGCCAGGCCGACCGCCACCAGCACCCCCCAGGCCCAGCCAGGACCGACCCACGCGAGCACGAACACCAGGACCTCGGCGCGCACCGGGGTCCGCATCCACGCCGGCAACGGCACCTCGAGCTGAGCCGCGAGGCCCTCCATGTTCGGCAGCTCGAAGTGGTTCGGCAGCTCGAAGTGGTTCGGCGGCTCGAAATGGTTCGGCGGCTCGAAGTGGTTCGGCACCTCGAAGGGCACGGCGCTCGGACGGCGCAGCACGGCGCGGGCCTGCGCCAGCGACAACAACACCGCCGCGCCACCGACCAGCAACAACACCAGGTCGGCCACCCCGGTGCGCCCGACTTCGGCCACCAGCCGATAGGTCAGCGCGGCCGCCAGCGACGCGTGGCCGAAGGGGCGGATCGCCGGCGTCAGCCAGCCCACCCGCGCCCCGCCGCCGGCCGCCCCGCGCGCTCGCTTGTGTGGGCGCTCGGCGGCGCGA
>NZ_JACCSO010000347.1 GCF_013812955.1 Nannocystis sp.
GCATGCCCTCGCACGGTCGGTTGTCGGTGTCGCTACCTCTCGGCCGCGACCCGACGGGGTGCGGATCTTTCGATCCGCGGTCCCACAAGCGTCGTTATGGTTTCCCTCTTCCACTATCCAGTTTTCAAGGAGCGTCACCTTCGTCGTGGTGGCCGGAGCCAGCGCGACGGGGAGCGACTTCTACTCTCGATCGGGAACCTCGTCAAGTCTTTTTCGACCTGACTTGCCAGCGTTTCACTTGCGGGAGATGTCGAGACACGTGGCCTTGACCGCTCCACCATCGCGTTGGCGATGGCCGAACACTGTCCGGTCGTTTGTCCGTGGCTTCTGAGAAGAGGCGCTTGAGGCGCTTTGTATTCTCGGAGGCTTTTGGCGACCGGGGGCTCTCGAAGGGAGGCGGGGTTTAAACCCTTTCTTTTTCCCTGTCAAGAGCCGAGCGAAGGTTTTTCCAGTTGCGGGAGGCGGTGAGACCGGGGCCTCGTCGCCGCCGCGACCGGAGGAACAGGATTAGTCCCGTCGCTTCCGCGCGTCAAGCCTGTGTTTTGGACTTCGGTGTCTTAAAACCGCGAGCCAGCTCACAGATCCGGGAGGGAGCAGACTCCCTGGGTCCGGAGGGGCGCCGGTGCTATCGCAAGCAGGTCTTGGACCTCCCTCCTTTAGTGGCCCGACCGCGTCGCGGACTGTTGTTGATGGTGCTGGCCACGGCTGCGTTCGTCGGCATGAGCGTCTGCGTGAAGCTGCTGCGCCAGGCCGGGTTCAGCACGGCGGAGGTGATCTTCTTCAGGACCGGGCCGGGCTTGTTGTGGCTCTGGTACGAGCTGCGGGTGCGACGCCAGCTCGAGCTGCGACCGCATCGGAGAGATCTCGTTTACCTGCGCTCGTTGTTCGGCGTCGGCGCGATGGCCACCAGCTTTTTCGCCGTGCAGGCGCTCTCGCTGGTCCAGCACAACGTGCTCAGCCTGCTGCAACCAGTGTTCGTGGCCCTGCTCGCGCCCCTGCTGCTGCGCGAACGGCTGCACGCCCTCGTGCTGCTGTCCCTGGTCATGGCCGGCGGCGGCGCGCTCCTGGTGATCGCGCCTGGCGCCGCGGTCACGGCGGTGCCGCTGGTCCCGGCCTTGCTCGGGATCGCCTCGGCGCTGCTCTCCGCGCTCGCCCACATGATGATCCGGCGGACCGCGGCCAGTGAGCACCCCGAGGTCGTCGTCTTCCACTTCGCCGTGCACGCGACCTTGTTCGGCCTGCTGTGGAGCATCAGCGCCGGCGAGCTCGGCCGACTGTTCGCGCTCGTGAGCACGGCCACGCTCCTGCCGCTGACCGGCCTCGCGGTGCTCGGCGTGCTCGGCCAGCTGGCGATGACCCGCGCCTACGGGCACGCGCCAGCGACGCTGGTCGCCATCGTCGCCTACGTCGGCATCCCCATGAGCCTGGTGGCAGATCTCCTGCTGTGGGACGCGAGCGCCGGCCTCTCCAGCGCGCTCGGTGCGCTACTGATGGTCGGCGCCGGCGTGCTGCTCACCCGGTCGCCGCGCGCGCCGCAGGCAGCGCCCGCGATTCCCCCGCTGCCCGCGCTGTCCGTGCTCCCGCGAGCTCAGCCGGGCCAGCCGTAGAAGATCCCGACCATCTCGCGGCGCACGTCCTCGAGGGCGGCCTGATTCTCCGGCGCCTCGGGGTTCAGCTGCGGCGGGAAGAAGTCGGCGGGGTTCAGCCGCGTGCGCATCATCTTCGTCTGCCAGATGTTCTCCGACTGCAGGACCATGTCCTCGCAGTGGTAGTCGCGCAGGATCTCCGGGTCGATGAAGTCCTGGATCGACTTCACCGTGTGGTCCATGTACACGCGCCGGCCCTGGGCGTCGCGCGTGAAGCCGCGGACCACGTAGTCGATGATGACCACGTCGTTCTCGAAGCTGTGGAACATGTAGTCCAGCGCGCGCAGCGGCACGATCGTCCCGCAGGTGGCGATGTCGATGTCGACCCGAAAGCTGCAGATCCCCTTCGGGTCGGTCCAGTCCGGATAGGTGTGCGCGCAGAGGTGGCTCTTGGTCAGGTGCGCCCCAACACTGGTGTGGCCGCTGGGGCCGCCGGGGCCGCCGGGGCCGCTGGTATGACCGCCGTTTTGCGTGTGGCCGAGGTCGCTCATCAGCACCAGCGAGCTCGCGCCCTGCGGCTCGTAGTCCTGCGCCGACACCGACAGCACGTCCGCATCGATGATCCTGGCGATTTCGCGCAAGATGTCGGTGATCCGACTCGCGCTGAACTGCTCGTCGATGTCCTTCACATAACGCTGTCGCTCTTCTTCACTCCTGGCGACATAGAAGTCATAGAGGTTGAAGCTGACGACCTTGGTCAGGTTGTTGAAGCCCTGCAAGGCGATGCGGTCGCGCGTCCCGAACATGGACGCGGACGATGGCCGCGCAGACCTCGCTAGTCAAGCCGCCTGAACATCGTTTTGGCCGGCTCCAGGGCGATGCTGACGCCTGTGTGGCCCGAGTGCGCATTTCCCGGCTGTTTTTGCGCTTGCGCGGTCGGCGGGGGTTCTCGACACTCCCATGCCTATGCTTGGGCTCTCCACGGCCGCATCTTTTGCGTTCGCCGCACTCGCCGACGATCGAATCCCCAACGAAGTAGCCATCGCCATGTCCCCGACGGTGGGCTGGCTTCTGCTCGGGGCCGCAGTCTTTGCTTACCTGATCTTCGCGCTGCAAAACGAGCGCTGGCGCCGGTTCTGGCTGACCAAGGAGGACCCGCGACCGATCGCCCTGTTTCGCATCGTGTTCGCGTTCCTCTGCATCTGCAACATCAACGACCTCTGGGAGTACTTCGAGTTCCTGTTCACGGACGAGGGCATCTTCCTCAGCGACGCCGCCCGCCAGCTGGTCGCGGCCGGCCAGTTCAAGGGCTTCGGGGACGGCATCGGCAACGACCCCCAGGGCTTCTTCGACGCCTCCGCCTGGCTCGAGTTCCTCAAGGGTCAGAAGTACTCGCTGCTGTACTTCTACGACACCCCCCGGGCGATGTGGATCCAGATGCTCGCGTTCTACGCGGTCACCGTCGCCTTCATGCTCGGCTGGAAGACCCGCGTCATGGGCGTGCTCAGCTTCATGCTGATGAACAGCTTCTTCCTCCGCAACCACCTGTTCTGGGAGGGCACGGAGCTGGTCTATCGCGTGTTCTTCTTCTACCTGCTGCTCGCCAAGAGCGGCCACGCGTGGAGCGTCGACAACTGGCTGCGGACCCGCAAGCTGCGCCGGCAAGGCCTGCTGAGCGAGCCGGGCGGACCCGGCGACGGGGCAGGCGTGGCCCCGAGCGAGCAGCACC
>NZ_JACCSO010000587.1 GCF_013812955.1 Nannocystis sp.
GGCTTCCTGCTCCCGCGCTCCGGGAAATTCGCGGGGCTCGCCGACCTCCAGCTCGCGGCGGCCACCGCCTCGGTCCAGGTGCTGGCCCGCGGCGCCGGAAAGACCGTCGAGGTGCTCTGGCAGGACGCCGGCTCGACCCCGGCCGAGGTCACGAAGGCGACCACCGAGTTGCTGCGGGCGGGTGTCGACGTGATGGTCGGCCCGGTCGGCCCCGGCAACATCGAGGCGGCGGTGGCAGCCGCGGCGGCCGCGGGCGGCAAGCCGCGCTTCGTCGTGCCGGGTGAAGCCACGGCCGTCGTGACCGGCGTGGCCCCGACCCTCGAGGCTCGAAGCGCCGCGCTGGCGGCCCAGGTTCGCGCCCTCGGATTGCGTGGCGCGGTGGTGCTCGCGCCCGAGAACAGCTACGGGAAACGGGCCGGCGATGCGGTTACGAAGTCACTTTCTGATAATGGTATCAAAGTATTGAAAGTAGTGAATTATCCGGACGACATGACGAGCTTCGCCAAGCTCGTCGCGCCGGTACTCCCGGAGCTGCGCGCCGGGGTCGCGCTGGTGGTGCCGGACCGCCTCGCCCGGCTCGAGCTGCTGCTGCGCCAACTGGTGCGTTCGGGGATGACGGCCGATCGCGGCGACGGCAAGGGCGTGGCCGTGCTGTCGACCGGCGAGGGCCTCTCGGCCGACGCCCTCGGCCCCGGCCACGAGATCCTCGGCGGTGTATGGCTGGCCCCGGTCGCATGGCCGACCCCGGACGGCGACGCCTTCTCCGACGCGTACACCGCCCTCGAGGGCCAGCCGCCCGGCGACCAGGCCTGGTTGGTGTGGCGAGCCGTGTCGACCGCGTGGGGTGGGGGACCCGGGGCCCCTCCCGTCGCCGCCGTGCTCAGGGTAGAAAGCGGGCGCCTTGTCCCAGCCCCCGCGCAAGTTCAGCTCCGCCCCCGCGAGACGCGGCCCTGAGCGGCCCGGTCCGCGTTCCGATTCACATCCCGGTCATTCCGGTGCACGGCGAGGTCCACCCGACGCCCGCCCGCGCTCGTACGAGGCGCCGTCCCCCGGCTATCTGGTCCCCGGCGAGCGCGCGGTGGTCGAGCTGCTGCGCGCGCAGCCGCGTCGTATCAAGCGCCTGATGGTGCTCGCCAACCGTCCGCGGGGCGAGGTCGAGGCGCTGGCCGAACAACTTCAGATCGCGGTCCGAAGGGTCGAGCCCGAGGAGCTCGCGCTCGTGATCGCCCCGGATCTGGCGCGTGGGGTGGTGGCCGTGGCCGCCCCGCCCCGCGAGCACGACATCGAGGACCTGCTGGCGCTGAGGCCCGCGGACCCCGGGCGTCGACGCCTGCTGGTCGCCCTCGACGGCGTGCAGGATCCCCACAACCTCGGCGCCCTGATGCGCAGCGCCGAATTCTTCGGGGCGCTCGGGATGTTCTGGGCCCGCGATCGATCGGCCGGCCTGTCGCCGACGGTCGTGCGCAGCTCGGCCGGGGCCAGCGAGCGGCTGCCGCTCGGGCAGGTCACGAACCTCGCCCGCGCCCTCGCAGCCTGCAAGGCGGCCGAGTACTGGATCCTCGGCACCGTGGCCGAGGAAGGGGCCAGCTCCCTGCGTGAGCTGGTCGCGAAGGGGCTGCCGGACGCCCTCGTGGTCGTGCTCGGCAGCGAGGAGAAGGGCCTCCGGAGATTGACCCGCGAGAGCTGCGACTTTCTGGCGACCATCCCGGGCGCGGGTGGGGTCGCCTCGCTCAACGTGTCCGCGGCTGCGGCGGTCACGCTTTCGTGCGTGGCATGAGCGGGCGGGCGGTTTATCCTCGCCGGACCGCGCCGAGTCGCATGACCTAGATTCGCCGCCCGATCTTCGCCACCATGTGGCAGCCATCATTCGCCGATCGCTCGGCGGTCGTGGGTCACCCCACACCGCCCCCCGAGGCTCGTATGTCCGAACTGCGCTCCGTCCTGTTCCAGTACCTCAGCTCCACTTCCGACGGTGCTCGCCGTGACGCTCTCGCCACCGCGCTCGCCTCCGTCGACCTGGTGAGCGTTCGCGCCGAGGCGAAGCAAGACCCGGGTTCGGGAGACGCCGCCGCGAAGGTCATCGGTCGCATGCTTCTCGACACCGCGCCGCCCGAGGAGATCGTCGACGCCGCGAAGATCGCGGCTCAGCGCGCGCCGCGAGAGGCCGCCGGCAACGATGTCGCCCTGCTCGCCGGTATGGTCGTGTGGCGCCTGGGTACCCCTGCGGGCGGCGCCAGCCCCTCGGCGCAGGCCGAGCCTTACTTTCGCCGGGTCCGTCGCAGCGACCCGGCCAACGCCGAGGTGCTCGCGTTTTATCGCGACATGTTCGCCGGTGACGCCGACGCGAGTCAGCTGATGCAGGTGCTCGTGCAAGCGCGTCGCGCCCTCAAGAAG
>NZ_JACCSO010000590.1 GCF_013812955.1 Nannocystis sp.
CGTACGAGGAGCATGCGGATCCCGACGCGCCGCACGCCTACGCCGACGAGCACGAGGTCGAGCACCCCGGCGAGCACGACGTCGAGCACTATGACGCGCACGACGGCGAGCACGACGGCGAGCACGACGGCGAGCACGAGCGGAGCGGACGAGACGGGCGCGAGCTCGAGCACGACCGGAGGCGGCCCCGACCCGGCCCCGGTGTGTGACCATTCCGCCTGCGCCCTCGAATGTACCCAGGAGCGGGAATTCGCGCTGGATGACGGCAGCGCGTGCGTCTGCGAGAAGCCGGTCACGGTCGGGGAGGACGAGTACGTCGATTGCCCCCTGCCGTCGCTGTGCGGCGAAGGCGGAGCCGCGCGCTACCTCTGCGTGATCCAGGCGCTGCGCTATGGGGTCGTCGGGACCGTCACCTATGGCGTCCAGGAAGAGGACGCGGGCGGCCAGAGCACCACCATCCGCATCCTTGAGCCCGGGCGTGCGCAGGCGATCGAGCGCGGCTTCGTCGAGCGCGCCTGTTGCGACGAGATCAGCAAGGATCACACCCGCTACGTGTTCCCGTTCACGCTCGCGCCGCCCGACGCCGCGGCGTGGCAGGACTGCCTCGCCGCGGCTCCACTCGGTCCCCATCAGCACGCGGCCGCGACCTTGCCGGCATGCCTGCGGCACGAGAGCCTCGCCGTCGAGTGCTCCGGCGAGTCGCTGACGCAGTGCCCCGCGCCGCCCGAGCCGCCCGACGGCGCGTGCGAGCAGGCCTGCCCGATGGTCAACGACGGCGTGTGCGACGAGGCGGCCGGCTCCGGGCTGTGCCCCGACGGCTGCGATCCCGTGGATTGCGCGTGCCCGGAGGATGTGCCGGGCGAGTGCAACGATGTCCGCGCCGGGGGCCCCTGCCCGCTGGGCTCGGATCCGGAATGCGAGGAGCTCTGACGATCGAGCGCCGGGGCTGTCGCGCCTCCTGGCCCGGCTGGCGGGGCCGCCGTCGCGCGCTTGGATGCCATGATGGTCCTCGGCAGCCCGCCCTCCCTTTTCATAGGAGGATGCGCCGCGGGCGACTTTGGGCAGCAGCCCTGGATCGCGGAAAAACGAGTGGCCTCGGGCATAGGGCCGGTCCAGTACACCAGAAGGTGCACAATGTCCCAGAACGAAGCTGATACGATCTTTAACGCCGTGGTCAGGGCCCAGGTGGTCAGGGCTCAGGCGCCGGTGTAATCGTCTCGACCGTAGCGCTCGCTCCGCAGGCCTTGAGCTGGCGTACCGCAGCCGTTGCGTCCTTGCGCACGTAGGAGGGAACGCCGAGCCAGTACTCGGTCGGTTCGTCCGAGCGCATTTCGAGCGCCAGGAGGCGCGGCGCGAGCTTGGGGCAGCGCGTGGCAAGTTCCTCTTTGGCGGCCTCGGCCGCTTTTTCGTCGGTACCTTTGCTCACGCGAGCCACGAAGACGGGGCGCTCCGTCTCGTTGGGCTCGCCATCCGCGTCGAACGAGATGTTATGAGCCTCGTAGCCGTCAGGTAGAAAGTTGGTCGCAACGCGCGTCACCTTGCCTTGCGGGGTCAAAAACAGCTCATAGTGAGAGTTGGAGCCCCGACCAAGGCTCACCTCCTCGAACGACTCGGCGCGCGCCAACAGCAGAATCGACGCGGGACCATCGTGGTTCTCGCGCTGCTCGAAGGCCACGAGCACAACCGTGTTGGCGGCGTCGACCACCAGCGAACTAAGCTGAAAGCGCGTGACCTCGGGCTTGCCTTCGTCGGTGCCGGTTGCGATCCAACCCTTGCCGTCCTTCTTGATGTCGCAGCCGATGGCATCGTACATATCGACCTGCCGCTGCGGCAGGTCCGGACGCTCCAATTGCACGAGCAAGCGACGCCAGCCCTCGATGCAAGGGCTGGCGCCCAAGATGAGCGTACCGCCCTTGCCTGCCAGAGGCGCCTTTTCGAGCTGCTTGTCGAGCACGTGTGGAGGCTCAGGGGCAGGAGCGGGAGCGGGAGCAGGAGCGGGAACAAAAGCCGGCTCGGATCCTGCTTGGGGCACACTTTCGCGCTCAGGCCCGGGGCTAGCGACGGGCTCGGGACTCGCCACCGGCCCGGCGGGCGCGCAAGCAGAAAGCAGCAACGAACCAACCAGCGACGCGCGTGCACACAAAGGCATGACATCGTCTAGCAAAAGCGAAGGCGCGGCGGAAGACCCGCGCTGCGCGCCACTTCCGCGCGCCATGGGCAGCGCCGCGCTCTACGCACGCCAACGACGTGGCACGCTGCTTTAAGCTGGCCGAGGCTCCGGCGCGACGCTGCGTGATGTCGGCCGGGTGTTGTGAAAGCAGGGCCGGATGAGCGCCGCGCTCGGGCGCGACCGCGTCGGTTTTTGACGCCCGATCTTGTGGTAGCGGCAAATTCATGCCGCCCCGGCGTGCCCCCGCTCCGAGGTCGATGCAAGCGATGAATCTCGCGTACAACGCATCACGAGGTCACCATGCATGACTCGAGACATCGCGCCCGAACCCGCGTGGATAGGGCGACGTCCAGGTCCAGCACGATCACGACGGCGGCGTGCCGGTCGTCGACGTCCGACTCCCGGTGGTGGAGGTGAAGGTCCAGGATCGTCAGCGGATCCAGATGTGACCGGCGGTGTTGTACGACTTGGCCCCGGACTGGAAGCCGCAGGCCGTGCGCCACGGGGAGTCGACGCCCGCGGCGACGTCGCAGCCGACCGTATAGTAAGCCTGCGCGCCGAAGCCGGCGGCGTCGTTGAGGGTGATGATGTTGGCCTCGTTGTTGAGCACCAGGCCGAAGCGCACGCGGGCGTCGTAGCAGGACTGGTCGTCGTCGATGTTGACGCCGACCGCGACATAGCTCGGCGCGATCGAGGCCTCGGCGACCGTGCGGCCCTGGATCGTCAGCCACCCGAGCTTCTGCGGCTGGGTCTCGACGAAGTAGAGGCCCTTCATGGCGATGTCGGAGCCGACCGGCGTGCTCGTGAACAGGTTCAGCAGGGTGGTCGGCTGGGGCAGCGCATAGGCCTTGCAGGCGTAGGCCTTGGTCAGCGGGTGCTGCATGCAGCCGCGGATCTCCGCGCCGGGCAGCGCGTTGTAGGCCGGGAACTTGCCGTCGGAGGGGTCGCCAGGGGCTTGCACGTTCTCGTTGACCAGCGACTCCATGGTCCAGTGCGGCGAGTAGAAGTGGAACTGGCCCATCGCCGGCGCGAAGCGGATCGCCATGGTCCAGCCGCCGCCGTCGGTGGTCATGTCGCAGTAGGCCGGGAAGGGCAGGCCCGGGCCGACGCCGTCGGGGTCGAGGTCGTAAATGCCGTCCGGCGTGTCCGGCAGCGCGTCCTTCAACGCCTTGCAGCTGGCCACGACCACGCAGCTGCCGCCGTCGCAGGCCCCGCTCTCGCAGTCCGCAGGCGCGGCGCAGGCCTCCGCCAATTCACACTTCGGGCAGTTGGCGCCGCCACAGTCGATGTCCGTCTCGCTCCCGCTCTCGATCCCGTCGTTGCAGCTCGGCGCGGCGCACAGGGTGGTGCAGGCGTCGGATTCGTCGGGGTTGGCGTCGTCGCAGGTCTCGACGCCCGCCTGCACGAAGCCGTCGCCGCAGCTGGCGCTGGCGCAGGTGCCGAGGCAGGCGTCGGTGTCGATCGCATTGGCGTCGTCGCAGTCCTCGCCCGGCTGCAGCTTGCCGTCGCCGCAGCTGGCCGGCGCGCAGTCGTTGCCGCAGTCGTCGGCGTCGACCTGGTTGGCGTCGTCGCAGGACTCGCCCGGACCGACGAAGCCGTCGCCGCAGGCGGCCGTCTTGCAGCCCTCGACGCAGGTGTCCGTGTCGTCGTTGTTGGCGTCGTCGCAGTCCTCGCCCGCGTCGACGTTG
>NZ_JACCSO010000594.1 GCF_013812955.1 Nannocystis sp.
GCCGCGGTGAGGAGCGACAGCGCCGACTCCGGCGGCGCCTTCTTCCCCGCGGGCGGCCTGGCTCGCCCCCGCAGCGACGCGCCGTCGCCGGGCTCGTGGGAGACCACGATGGTCGGCCGCGTGCTCGACTCGCGCTACCGCATCGAGGACTGCATCGGCGCGGGCGGCATGGGCGTGGTCTATCGCGCCCGCCACGTGATCATCGACAAGGCGGTGGCGATCAAGATGTTGCGGGCGGAGGTCGCCACCCAGCCTGAAGTCATCAAGCGCTTCTTGCTCGAGGCGCAGCTGGCCTCGCGGGTGAAGCACCCGAACGTGGTCGACATCAGCGACTACGGCCAGATCCCGGGGCAGACCGCGTACTACGTGATGGAGTATCTGTCGGGCGAGACCCTCGCCCACCGGATCAAGGCCGGCGGTCGCGTCGATCCGGCGCTGGCGCTCGACCTCGGGATCCAGACCGCCCAGGCCCTGCAGGCGGCGCACGCCAACAAGATCATCCACCGCGATCTCAAGTCGGAGAACATCTTCCTGTGCGAGCACCCCGAGGGCGGGCTGCAGGCGAAGATCCTCGACTTCGGCATCGCCCGCATCCGCGATCGCAAGAGCGGCCTGACGGCGCTGGGCGCGTTGATCGGCACGCCCGCGTACATGTCCCCGGAGCAGGCGCAGGGGAACGAGGTCGACGAGCGCTCCGACCTCTACGCGCTCGGCGTGATCCTGTTCGAGATGCTGAGCGGGCGCGTGCCCTTCAAGGCGGCGACCGTGGCGATGGTGCTGAACGCCCAGATCTTCGAGGCCCCGCCGAAGCTCCGCGACATCGATGCCACCACCCCGGATCTTCCCAACGTCGAGCATGTGATCCACCGCTTGCTCGCCAAGCGCCGTGAGGAGCGACCCGCCGAGGCCGCCGAGGTCATCCATCTCCTGCGCACCGCCGCCGAGGTCGACCTCAACAGCGGCGGCTCGTTGCAGTCGGCGAGCAACAACAAGCGCCGGCCGACGGTGACGATCGGCTCGTGGTCGGTCGCCGAGAGTCCGTCCGGACGCATCGAGGGCATGCCGGGCGCGGTCGGTGGGCCCGGTGGGCCCCAGGTTCCGCGCGCCGGCGACGGCCGCAGCGGCGCCGGCTCCCGGCCCGAGATCGACGCCGCGGTGGCGCGCACCGTCAGCGCCTCGGGGCGGATCGAACGACGACCCAGCGTCATCGTCCCGAGCGGCACGCCGGTCGAGCGCATCGCGGCGCCGCCGAACACCCGCTCGCCGTTCAACGAGGGCGATGGGCGTCCCTACCCGACGGGCAGCGTCCCGACGATCCGCCCCGCCGGCCCGCCGCGCATGCTGATCATCGCCGCGGCGGCGAGCATCGGCGCCGCGATCACCGTCACGCTGTACAAGCAGGTCTGGCGCAGAAGTCCGGCGCCGGTGTACCAGCCGGCCGAGCTGTCCGCTCCGCCGGTGGCGATGACCCGCCTCACCTTCGCCTCCAACCCGCCCGGGGCCGCCGTGATCACCGAGCGTGGCGAACGCTGGGGCGTCACGCCCTTCACCCGCACGCAGACGGCCGACAGCCCCGCGGACCAGGTCGTGTTTCGTCTGCCGGGCCATGAGGACCTGTCCATGCCGGTCGCGGCCGGCGAGAGCATGACCTTCAACGTGCAACTGCGGCCGCTCGGGCCCGGCGGGCCGACGGTGATGGCTCCAGGCTCCGGGACAGCGGGGACAATCAACCCCAGTCCGTCTGGCCTCGGCACCGACTCACCCGACTCGCCCGACTCACCCGACTCACCTGGCACGGCCAACTCGCTGATCGGCGTACCGCCGGTTGAAACGCCGTCCGCGGACTCGAGCGCCGGCCAAGCCAGCACGAGCCCACGCCCGAAGCCGGCCAAGCCGAAGACCGCGAGCAAGCCCGAGGCGCCGCTCGAGCAGCCCTCCGATGCGCCTGCCGAGGCGAAGCCCGCGCCCAAGCCGCCTCCGGACGAGGAAGAGCTCGACATGGGGGACCTCAAAAATCCCTTCCGCCGGAAGTAAGTTCGCGTCACTCTGACGCACGAAGTTCGAGCCATGGCCGAGGTCGAGACACAAAGGTCCGCCGCATTGACGGTGATGCGAGGGTCCGATCCCCTGCGGCCCGCGCCGGAGACAACATCGGAGCGCGACGTGCCGACCATCGTGCCGGGATCGAGCACGCCGCGGCTGCTGGAGGAGGACCACGGTCTGCCGACCTTCGCCCTGCCGCCGCCGCCGGCCCGTGACATCGCCGGCAGCCTGCTGCTCGACCGCTACCGCCTGATCAAGAAGCTCGGCGAGGGCGGCATGGGTGCGGTCTACCTGGCCGAGCACGTCACGATCAAGAAGCGCTGCGCGATCAAGGTCCTGAACCCCGAGTACGCGCACAAGACCGACCTCGTCGAGCGCTTCCTGCAGGAGGCGCGCGCGGCCTCGATGATCGCGCACGAGAACGTCGTCGAGATCACCGACTTCGGCGCCGCGCCCAACGGATCGGTGTTCTTCGTGATGGAGATGCTGATCGGCGAGGACCTCGCGGACACCATCAAGCGCGAGGCCCCGATGCCGTGGTCGCGGGTCGCCCCGATGGCGCTGCAGATCTGCAGCGCGCTGAAGGCCGCGCACGCCAAGGGCATCATCCATCGCGACATGAAGCCCGAGAACTGCTTTCGCATCGAACGCAGCGGCAACCCCGACTTCATCAAGGTCCTCGACTTCGGCATCGCCAAGGTCACCACCGAGGACCCCGAGGGCACCGCCGGCCGCCTGACCAGCACCGGCATGATCTTCGGGACGCCGACCTACATGAGCCCCGAGCAGGCCCAGGGGGAAAAGGTCGACCATCGCTCCGACATCTACGCGCTCGGCGTCATCCTCTACGAGCTGTTGACCGGCAAGGTCCCGTTCTCCGCCGACAACTTCATGGGGATCCTGACCAAGCACATGTTCGATGAGCCGCTCGCGCCCAGCGAGATCGCGCCCGAGGCGAACATCAGCCCCGAGGTCGAGGCCCTGGTGCTGAAGGCGCTGCAGAAGGACCGCGGCTACCGGTTCCAGAGCATGCAGGAGCTGGCCGAGGCGATCCTCGACATCGGCACCGGCGCCGTGCCGGTCACCGTGATCCCGGAGCGCCGCGGTCGGCCGATCAGCGAGGGGCGACCGACCGCCTTCCTCACCCGCTCGACCGCCAACCTGCACGGCGGCGAGGAGGTCACGCTCGCCGAACCGCCGCAGACCGCCCAGCGCCGGCGCCTGATGACGGCCTTCGTGCTCGGCCTCGCGGTGATCGGCGGCGGCGTGACCGGTGCGGTGTTGATGAGCAACGACGGCCCGACCCAGCCGCTCGCGATCGCCGCGCCGGGGGCCGCTGTCGAACCCGGGCCCTCGGCGTCGGCAGGCGAGACGCCGCCGGTGGTCAATGTCGTGGTCAACCCGCCGGTCACGAATCCGCCGGTCACGAATCCGCCGGTCCCGCCGGTGGTCACCGCGCCGACGGTCTTCGTGATCAGCAACGTGCTCGCCGAGGTCTACGACGCGGCCGACGGCCACCTGCTCGGCACCACCGGCGACCGCGGCTTCACCATCCCGGGCGATGGTCCGCGCAAGGCGCTCGTGCGCGCGGTCGGCTACGAGGACCTCGAGGTCGAGCTTGCGCCCACCGACGGCCAGCACTTCGACGCCCATCTGCGGCCGAAGAAGAAGCTCCCGGGCGGCAAGCCGGGCAAGCCAGGCAAGCCGGACAAGCCGGACCCCACGGCGACCGATCCCGTGCCCGTCGAGCCCAAGCCGAGCGAGCCCAAGCCCGGCAATCTCGGCCTCAAGAACCCCTTCGAGACCCGCGGCGGCTGAGGCGACCCGGCCGCGGCGCTGGAGCGCCGGGGCAGCCTATTCCCGGACCGACCCACAATTCGGGGCTCCGGTTTGGGGCTCGCCTCGCCTCAGCGCACACGGGCGGCCCTGGGCCGGGCAGGGGGCTCATGCTAACTATCGCGGCCGGTCGCTCCGGCGACCAGGAGCCTCGCTGAGATGTTCGGGCGCAGCGCAGATCGAGAGTCATGGCGAGGGCGTCGCGGCCTGCACGCTGCCCTGTTGCTCGCCACGCTGGCGATGACCGCGAGCGCCTGTGGGGGCGAGGCCGGGGCCAATGCGCCCGGCAAGGGCGACAAGAGCGGGAAGGGCGGCAACAGGAGCGAAATGGGCGGAGGCCCCGGAGCCCCCGAGCCGCTGGCGATCGCGGTGGTCGAGATCGAGCCGGCCGCGCTCGAGCGCCACTACCGGACCTCGGGGACCCTGCGGGCGCTGCGAAGCGCCGAGATCGTCGCGCTGCAACCGGGCGTGGTGCTCGAGCTGCGCGCCGAGGAGGGCGACCGCGTGCGCGCCGGGCAGACGCTGGTCCGTCTCGACGGCCGCGGCTTCAAGCTGCAGGCGGCGCGCGACGGCCTGACCGCCGAGAACGCCGCGCGCGAGCTGCAGCGGCTCGAACAGCTGTCGGAGCACCTCTCGCGCGAGGAGCTCGACAAGCAGCGCTTCGCCATGCAGTCGGCGCTGGCGAGCGCCCAGGTGTCGCGCCACCAGGCCAGCCAGACGACCGTGGTCGCGCCCTTCAGCGGCACGATCACCCGCCGGGCGATCGACGTCGGCAACCTCGCGACCGCCTCGACGCCGCTGTTCAGCCTCGCCGACCTCAGCGTGCTCGACGTCGATCTGCACGTGCCCGAGCGCGAGGCGACGACGGTGCAGGCGGGCGCACCGGCCACGCTGGAGCTGCAGGACGGGTCCCGCTTCGCGGCCCGGGTCGAGCGTCGCTCCCCGGTCGTCGACCCGCTGACCGGCACCGTCAAGTTCACGGTGCGGGCCGCCGAGTACCCGCTCGGCGCGGTGCCGGGGGCCTTCGTGCGCGCCGAGCTGTTGATCGATCGCCGCGTCGCCGCGCCAAGCCTGCCGCGCAGCGCGATCTTCGAGCTCGAGGGCGCGCCGCACGTGTACGTGGTCGAGGACGGCCGCGCCCATCGCCGCCGCGTCGACCTCGGCCTGGTCGGCGAGCTCCGGGCCGAGCTGCGCGGTGGGGTCGAGGCCGGCGCCAAGATCGTCGCCGACGCGGGCGCGGGGATCACCGAGAGCATGCCGGTGAAGGTGCTCCAGGCCGCGCCGGCGCCCGATGCTGCCGCGCCGGCTGTCTCGAAGACCAGCGAGGCCGAGGCTGTCCCGAAGGCCAGCGAGGCCGAAGCTGTCCCAAAGACCAGCAGCGCCGAGGCTGTCCCGAAGGCCAGCAAGTCCGGAGCCGCCGCGAAGGCCAGCAAGGCGGGCGGCGGGGCCCCGTGAACGACGGCGGCCTGGTGCACGGGGCGGTGCATCGCCCGGTGACGACGACGATGGTCATGGTCGCGGTCGTCCTGTTCGGGCTGGTCGCGCTGACGCGGCTGCCGGTCGCGCTGCTGCCGGACCTCGGTTATCCGAGCGTCACGATCCGCACCGACTACGTCGACGCCGCGCCGAGCGAGGTCGAGGAGCTGATCACCCGCCCGATCGAGGAGCTGGTCGGCGCGGTGCCCGGGGTGGTGCAGGTCGAGAGCACCTCGCGCGAGGGCCTGAGCGAGGTCGTGCTCGACTTCGGCTGGGGCACCGACATCGATCGCAGCCTCGACGACGTGCGCGAGAAGCTCGACCGCGCGGTCCTGCCGACCGGCGCGGTGTGGCCGGTGGTGCTGCGCTACGACCCCGCGCAGGAGCCGATCTTGCGGCTCGCGCTGGTCGGCGCCGGCGGGCTCGGCAGCGGGGCCGAGCTGCACGAGCACGCCGAGCGGCTGGTCCAGCGGGCCCTGGAGAAGCTGCCCGGGGTCGCGGCGGTGCAGCTGCACGGCGGCGACCTCGAGGAGGTGCGCGTCGAGCTCGATCCGGCCCGCGTGGCCGCGCTGGGGGTCAGCGCCGACGAGGTCGCCCAGGCGATCCGCCGCGACAACGTCAACCGGCCCGGCGGCGCGCTGACCGATCAGAGCAGCCGCTACCTGGTCCGCACGGTCCACGAGGCCCGCAGCCCGGCCGAGCTGCGCGAGGTGATCGTGCGCTCCCGCAACGGCGCCGAGCTGCGGCTCTCGGAGGTCGCCGAGGTCCGCCGCGTGCCGCTCGAGCGCAGCGAGCTGGCGCTGGTCGACGGCCAGGACGCGGTCGAGCTCGCGGTCTACCGCGAGGGCGACGCCAACACCGTCGCGGTCGCGCGCAACGTGCTCGAGGCGCTGCCGAACCTGCGCCTGCTGCCGGGCGAGCGCGTGGTGGTGCTCAGCAACCAGGCGACCTTCATCGAGTCGGCGATCGCCGAGGTCCAGGAGAACACCCTGCTCGGCGGCCTGCTCGCGGTGCTGGTCCTGCTGTTCTTCCTGCGCGACCTGCGGGCGACCGCCGTGATCGCGGTGTCGATCCCGATCTCGCTGCTGGCGACCTTCATGCCGCTGCAGATGCTCGGGGTCTCGCTGAACCTGATGAGCCTCGGCGGCCTGGCGCTCGGCGTCGGCATGCTGGTCGACAACAGCATCGTCGTGCTCGAGTCGATCGCCCGCGTCCGTGAGCGTGCCCGCAACCTGGCCCGAGAGACAGGCGCGCCGTTCAGCCTGGTGGCCACCGCCGTGCGCGGCACCGTCGAGGTCGCCTCCTCGGTCGTCGCCTCGACCCTGACCACCGTCGCCGTGTTCCTGCCGATGGCCTTCGTCGAGGGCGTCGCCGGCCGCCTGGTCCGCGACCTCAGCTACACGGTCTCGTTCAGCATCCTGTCCTCGATGTGCGTCAGCCTCACCCTCGTCCCGGTGCTCCAGAGCCTCGGCGAGGCCGAGGCGGCCGGAGAAGCAGCGGCGCCGCGCTCGCTGCTGGCCTGGCTGGTCGTGCCGCTCGCGCTGCTGCTGTGGCCGGCGCGCCTGCTCGCGCGCGGCCTCGGCAAGCTGCTCCGCCTGCTCGCGGCGCCGCTGACCCTCGCCTACGACGCGCTCGAGCGCCTCTACCCCCGGCTGCTGCGCCAGGCCCTGCGCGTGCGCGTGCTGGTGCTGCTGGCCGCCGTCGGCCTGTGCGTCGGCGGGGTGAGCCTGGCCCGAAACCTCGGCCAGACCCTGCTGCCGGAGCTGCAACAGGGCGAATTCTTCGTGCAGCTCGGCCTGCCGCAGGGCAGCGCGCTCGGGCGCAGCGCGGCGCTCGCGGCCGCGGTCGCCGATGCGACGGCCGGCGACCCGCGGGT
>NZ_JACCSO010000610.1 GCF_013812955.1 Nannocystis sp.
ATGCCGCACCACCGGGTGATCCGCGGCGAAGATCAGCGCCGCGGCCGGACGCGCCACCGGCCGCTCGCGCCCCTGCAAGGCCGCGAGCTGCAGCACCAGCCGCTCCAGCGCGCCCAGGCTCCCCGGCGGCTTGGTGAGGTTCGCCTGGCGGGCCACGGCCCGCTGAACGGCGTTCGCGTCGAGTTCTGGCGCGAACCAGGGGAGCAGCGCATCGGGGCCGGCCATCGCCGGCATCCTACGCGCTCTCGCCCCGCGCATCGCCCCCGCAGCCGTGACGAGACTCGCGGCGAAGTTATCGGAACGTCCGCAGCACCAGCCAGCCGCACGCGCGCGACAGGCCCGGCACCAGGCACCACGGGTACATCCACCAGAAACCGGGCAGCACCGGGACCAGCGCGCGCCCGGCCTCGGCGTCGCAGCGCCGGGCCTGGCCGGGGATCTCGACGCACAGTCGCAGCGGCGCGACCGCAGGGTCGGCCGTGAACGCGAGGCGCTCGCCGAGGTCCCACATGCGCAGCAGCGCGGCCCGGCGCACGCTGTGCTCGCCGGGGTTGTGATAGACGCGATACGCCGCCCGCGGGGCGCGATGGCGCAGGCGATCGATGGGCGCGAGCAGCACCATCTGCCAGCGCTTGGCGTGAGCCGGGCGCTCGGACAGGCTCTGCGGGCGCGACATCAGGGTCCGCCACACGCGCTCGAGCTCGGCGCCCGACAGCCAGGGGATGTAGACCGCGAGCATCACCTGCACGAAGGTGCCGACGTTCATCAGCAGGTCGATGCCGAGGTGCATCAATACGCCGACGCCGAGCCACAGGCGCTTGCCGAGCAGCCACTCGAGGGCGAAGGCGTGCCAGCGCGGCCGCCAGCGGCGCAGCACGAGGTAGATGCCGAGCATCACGGCCGGGAGCGCGACGCTGACGGCCCCGAACAGCGCGGCGGCCTGCTCGCGGGAGATCCGCCACGGCCCGATGTTCGGGTCGTAGAAGTAGAGCGCCGTCAATGCCGCGACGTAACCGACGAGCACGCACAGGGTCGCGAGGCACAGGTACGAGGCCAGCCGCCGCCACTGCGGCGCGAGCGGCCAGGTGCCGGCGCTGCGCTCCCGTTCGAAGGCCCGCAGGCCGGCGCCGAGCAGCGCGAGCGGGAAGCTCATCTCCCAGATCCTCGTGATCCAGGTGGCCAGCGGCAGGGCCCAGATCATCTGCAGGAAGGTGACGAGCTGGATCTGCGCGGGGTGGCGGTAGAAGTGGTCGAGGTTCAGCGCGAAGAACAGCGCGGTGCCATCCATCCAGGTGTGGCCGCTCTTGAGCGCCCCGGTGGCGCAATAGATGATCGCCAGCTGCAGCATCATGATCCGCAGCGGCCACGCCGGGATCAGGCGCAGCGGCGGCAGCTCGCGCGCGCCCGCGAGCAGGGCCCGCTTGCGTCGCCACCAGGTGTCGAGCGAGTAGGCCTCGCCCCAGCGGGTCAAGATCCCGAGGAACAGGAACACCCGCATCACGGTGTCGCCGCCGCTGAAGAAGATCGGGCTATATCCGTAGATCGAGTTGACCAGGAACCAGCTGACGATCGTGCTGATCCGCGTCTTGATCCCGAGGATCATCATGGTCACCGAGACCAGCATCGCCCCATAGACCGCGTAGACGAACGGCGGGTCGGCCCGGATGTGGAACAGCGAGAACCGATAATAGAGCGCCAGCAGCCAGTCGTACCAGTGCTCGAAGCCGTGCCCGGCGTCCCACAGGGTCCGAAACTCGCCGCCGTAGTTGCGCCGCGCCATGTCCGGCAGCCACAGCCCCTCGTCCGTGAACAAGAAGCGCGCCATCGGGATCAGGTCGACCATCGTCCACAACACGACGACGCCGAAGACGATGCGAAACAGCCCCGCGGGCCGCGGGTCGACCTGCGTCAACCACAGCCGCCGCCACAGCTCCGGCCGCAGCGCGAAGAAGCCGAGCGCCAGCGCCAGCATCCCCCACAGCGCGGCGGTGGCCGGGTCGAGGTGCGCCGAGACGTCGACCGGCGGCGGCTTGTCGGCGGCGAACAGCGCGAGCGTGCCGAGGGTCCCGATCATGATGCACACCTGTCCTCGAGGACATTCTTTATAAAAGCAGCGGACATCGGCATGTCAGTCCCCCCCCTCGGCGCCGCCGGCTTCGACGGGCGCGGGCGGATCGGGCACAGCCGGTGAATTGTCGGGTGAATTGTCGACGGGCGTGGCGATCGCGCGGCGGCGCTCGATGGTCTTTGCGCGGACCTCGGCCTTGTCCCACCAGGTCTGGATGACGACATTGCGAAACACCCCGGGCTCGAGCGGAGGCAGGCCGTGGCGGGCGCGGATATCGTCGGGGATCTGGGCGTGCACGGTGGTGGCACATTCGACGCCGGGCATCTGCTCCTTGGTCAGCTTGAGCTGCATCGGGTCGAAGCCGCCGTTGGGGATCACGCGCGAGGGGTGCGGGACCTTGGTCCACATCTTGACGAACTGGACCCGCACCGGCGGCTCGCCGTCGTGGGTCAGCGCCCACTCGCGGCACACCCACGCGGCGTAGTGCCGCTGATACCGGTCCTGCTCGATCAGGCGCCGGTTGATCTTCCCCATGCGGTCATAAAACATGTACGGATATTCGCGGCGCCCGTACATGTCGTGCTTCAAGTCGAGCACGTCGCCGTTCTCGAGCTCGACGAAGACCTGCAAGAACATGTTGCTGCGGTGCGGGTTCGGGGCGAACATCGACCAGCTCTGCACGCTGCTGGCCGCGCGCATGTACTGGCCGGCCTTCAGCCCCTCGCCCAGCGCCTTGCTGAACTGCGTCGCCAGCCCGCTCGAGGGGGTCGTGTGCTGCAGCAACACCAGCACGTGGTAAAGCACGAACAGCGAGACCAGGGCCATGCCGAGCGGCTTGTAGGCCCAGCGGCGGCCGTCCGGGGCGACCACCTGCGGCGGCGCGCGCAGCAGGGCTTCGGCGAGCGCGGGGTCGGTGGGGTCGGCCATGGTCGAATGTCCTCGGGGTCAGGTGCTCACTCGCCGTCTTCGCCGGCCTTGAGGGCGGGCTCGTCGTCGATGGGGCCGGTGCGGGCGGGAGGCGGGGTCGCAGAGGCCGGTGGCGTCGGAGATATCGTGGGGGTCGGAGTGGTCGGTCCCGGGCCGCCCCAGTCGCGGCGGCTGGCCCAGCTGCGGCGCTTGCTGTCGGCGGACTTGGCCTCGCGCTCGGCCTCGGCGTCGAGCAGGGCCTGCTCCTCGGGGGAGAGCGGGATGCCGCGCCGGACCTTCATGAACGGCGGGATGTCGCCGGCGAGCGGGCAGGCGTGGGTCTCGACCAGCTCATCGGTGAGCTTGAGCTTGCCGGGGTCATAATAACCCTTGGTGGCGACCTGGTCGGGGCTCGGGATCTTGGTGACGAGCTTGTGGATCTCGACGGAGGCGGGGTGCTCGCCGGTCTCCAGGAACCATTCGCGGCAGTGGAAGTTCGACCACGGTCGCAGGTACCACTGGCCCTTGCTGACCATGCGCCGGTGCATCTTGCGGGCCCGGTCGTTCCAGATCCAGGGGTTGGGGCGCCAGTCGTAGGCGTTGTTGCCGACGTTCCAGCGGGTGCCGTCCTTGAGCACCACCACCGTCTTCATGAATACGTTGGCGCGCGGCGGGTTGGGGGCGAACATCTTCCAGCTCTGCGAGGTGCCGGTGACGGTCAGCCAGCTGCCGAACAGCGCGCGGGTCGGGCCCCGCCAGTTGGCGAAGATCGGGTAGTTCGGCGCGAGGCTGAGGCCGACCACCAGCGCGTGCGAGACCAAAAAGGTCAGCGCGAGCGCCCGCCCGGCCGGACCGTAGGCCAGCGCCGGTCCGCCGCCGAGCGGTCGCGGCCGCAGGAACCGCGCGCCGAGGCCGAGCGCGAGCACCACGCCGAACCACATATAGACCTGCGTGCTCAGCTCGCGATTGCCGCCGATGCGCTGCCAGATCAGCCACAGCAGGCCGAGGCCGAGCAGCACGACGATGAGGTCCGGCAGCGGCCGACCGCGGGCCGGCACGTCCTCGGCGGCCTGGGCCGGGCGGGTCAGCTTGCTGGCCCGCGTGAACCAGCGCTCCGGCAGGTGGCGGCCGAGCGGGCTGCGCTGCACGGATCCGAGCAGCCAGCGCAGGCCGGCCGCGAACTCCTCGCCGGTCAGCCACGCGGCGTAGGTCATCAGCATGATGAAGGGGAACATGCCGATGTTCATGAACAGCAGCAGGAAGCCATGGAACATCAGGCCGAGGCCGAGCCACAGGCGGCGGCCGAGCAGCCAGCGGCGCAGCCAGCTCTGGTCGATGACAAAGCGCCGCACCGTCAGCGGCCAGCGGCCGAGCGCGAACCACAGCAGCGCGGCGGCGGGGAGGATCCCGGCGAAGACGATGTGCAACTGGCGGGTGCCGGCGGCGACGATGCGGGCGATCGCGGGGGCGTTGGCGTCCTTGGGCAGCTCGACGCAATACGGGTAGGCGACCAGCATCACCTGGTACAGCACCAGGTACGCGGCCAGCAGCGCGGCGCGTCCGAGCCAGCGGCGCCAGGCGACGTCTTGCGCGCGGTACCAGGGCTGCTCGCGGTGATCGAGGCCGAACTTCAGGACCATGCCGAGAGCCGCGATCGCGAAGCAGGACTCCCACCACAGGGTCACCCAGGTCATGACCCGGAACACTGTGGTGCCGAGCGCGGCCGAGACCACCTGCGTCAGGCCCTCGAAGCGATAGAAGTGGTCGAGGTTCAGCGAGTAGTAGAGCGCGTCGCCGTTTTGCCAGACGACCCCGGTCTTCACCAGGCCGGTGCTGGTGTAGATGGCGACCAGCTGGCCCATCATCAGGTAGCGCGGCCAGCTCGGGACCAGCTTGTAGACCTTGCCGTCGGTCAACTGGCCGCGGCGGCGCAGCCACCAGCAGCGCACCAGGTTATCGACGCTCCAGGCCGCGCCGGTGCGCGCGAACAGCAGGATGAAGAAGAAGGTCCGATAGACGGTGTCGGTGCCCTCGAGATAGAGGGCGTTATGGTTGTAGATGCTCGACATCATCAACCAGGCGAGCAGCCCGGTGAAACGGCTGAGCACGCCGGCCGCGTAGAGCAGCAGCACGGCGAAGAACAGGTACATGTACGTCTCGACGAACTCCGGCGCGGCGTCGAGGAAGAACACCGAGTGTTTGCCCCACAGGAACTTGAGGGTCGCCCAGTGGTCGAGGAACCCGTCGGTGGCGGTCCAGCCCGACAGCGAGGCGCCGCCCATGCGCGAGCGCGCCTCCTCGAGCGTGAACAGGCCCTCGTCGCTGAACAACATCCGCCAGTACGGCTTCAGGTTCCAGAAGCACTGGATCGTCATCAGCGCGACGCCGATGCGCATCACCGCGAACATGCGCGGGTCCTCGAGCGCGAGGAAGCTGCGCCGCACCGACTCCAAACGCGACGCCAGCCACGCCAGCAGCAACACCAGCAGCCCCAGACACAGCCAGCCGACCTGCACCCCGAGCTCCGGCGGCACGCGGCTATAGTTCGGCGCATCGGTGAGCGCAGCGAGCACGGTCAGGCCCAGGGTCAAGCGCGAACAGTATCACGCCACCCCTGGAGCCCCGCCCGCTCCGCCACGAAAGCTTTGCGTGAACACGCACGCAGGGCCGGGTGGCCACCCGCTCGCGGCACTTTGGCGGCCGCCGCGACCGCCGCGAACACGCTCGCCCGGGGCCGTGCAACACTCGCGTGATGTCTGCGAGCGCTCGCGTGTTGCCGTCCATGCCCGCCACGAAGTTCATCGCCCGCCCGGCCGCGCTCGGGTTGGCCGCGGTGCTGTCGATGGGCTCGACCGTGGTGGGCTGGTTCGTGGTGGGCTGCGCGGGCCCGGGCCTGCCGCCCTCGGCTCCAGGTCCGGCGCTGGGGCGGCCGCTGCCGAGCTTCAGCCGGCGCACGGTCGAGGGCACGCCGTTCTCGAGCGCGGAGCTGCAGGGCAAGGTGGTGGTCGTCGAGTTCTTCGCGCAGTACTGCGAGCCGTGCTGGCGGGCGTTGCCGGAGGTGCAGCGGCTGGCGGCCGGGGACCCGGAGCTGATGGTGGTGGGCATCGGCGAGGACGAGTTCGCCAGTGACACGCAGCTGATGGCCCGCCAGCTCGGGCTCAGCTTCCCGGTGGTGCACGACGCGGGCAACCAGCTCGCGGCCCGCCTGCGGGTCGGGAAGATCCCCGCGACCCTGGTGCTCGACCGCAGCGGGCAGGTCCGCTGGCAGGCGCGCCCCGGCGACGGCCTGGCCGAGCTGCGGCGAGCGGTCACCGCTGTGCGCCGCGAGGGCGCCATCTGAGCCCATCCGAGCGCGGCCGGCGGGAGATCCGCGGCCGTACTGCTGCGCCTGACGCTCATGGGAGGGCCGCTTTGCGGTACCCTGGGGCGTGCTGAACCGCCCGCAGTTCGCCGCCGCGATCGGCATGTCCCGCGAGACATGTCTGTTCGGCCTGGTGCTCATAAACCTGCTCCTGGGGACAGCTTGCCGCGGGAACAACCTCGCCTCCGGCCTGGCCCGGACCCCGGAGCTCGACGCCCAGGGCCAGTCGCGTTGCGGCGTGATGAAGAGCAGCGAGCGGCCGCTGATCATCGAGTGGCCGTCCTCGGATCGCGGCGCGCTCGAGGGCCTGGTGAAGCGCGGCGCCGGCCTGGTCGCGGTCCGCTACAGCGGCTGTGAGATGGAGGTCGTGCGCCGCTGCACGGTCCAGGGCCTCTACAGCTACACCGCGGTCGAGCCCAAGCGCGACGACCAGCTGTTTCGCAGCGCCGACGACCTGTACGCGAAGATCCCGATCGGGGCGGCCCAGCTCGAGGCCGAGCTCGAGCGGCACGGCGCGCTGTCGCTGGCGATGACCGTCGTCGGCCAGCACCACGCCGCCCGCGACCGGGTCGGCCGCGCCGAGCTGAGCGGCGACTGCGAGCAGGCGACCCACGTGATCACGATGGTGCACGTCGGCGCCTTCAAGCTCGCGTCCGAAGCCGGCGCCAAGATCTCCGCGGGTGGTCGCCTCGCCGTCGGCCCGGCCGCGGGCGTCAGCTCCTCGGCCGAGCGCGGCTTCGAGCGCAGCGACGGCGACCCCGGACGCTGCGACTCGAACGCCGGCGACGCCTCGCCACCGGCCGGCTGCAGCGCATTGCTCCGCCTCGAGGTCGAGCCGATCCTCGAGCCCGGAGAGCTCGCCGCCCGCCGCCAGGGCCGACCCTGCCCGCGTGACACCGTGCTCGTCGAGGGCGGCCGCTACCGTCCCGCGGCGCGCAAGGGCAGCGCCGCCGTCGGCGATTTTTGTCTCGACCTTCATGAGGTCACCGTCGGCGAGTACGCCGATTGCGTGGAGGAGGGCGACTGCTCCGCCGCGGCGACGACGGTGCAGGGCGACGACATCGTGGATCGGGCGCGCGTCGCCGAGAGCGCGCTGTGCAATGGTTCACGGCGCAGTCGCGGCAAGCACCCCGTCAACTGCGTGACCTGGAACGAGGCCGAGGCGTTCTGCCGGGCCCGCGGCGGACGCCTGCCGAGCGAGCACGAGTGGGAGTGGGCGGCCCGCGGCGGCCCGCAGGAGCGCAGCTACGCGTGGGGTGAGGAGGAGCCGGGCCCGCGCCTGGTGAACGCGTGCGGCCGCGAGTGTGCGCGTCACTTCGAGTCGCAGCTCAGCGAATCGTGGCCGTCCCTGTTCACGACCAGCGACGGCGCGGTGGGCACGGCGAAGGTCGGCGATTATCCGCGCGGGGCCGGACGCGACCGGGTCCTGGACCTCGCGGGCAACGTATGGGAGTGGACGGCCAGCCCCGAGGTGACATACCACGACGAGATCGCTCTGGACGCCCGAGGCGGCGTCGGCTTCGTCAAGGGCGGCCCGGATACCAGCAATCGTGTGACCCGCGGCGGCGGCTTCAACTCCGATATGGATGAGGAGATCCGGGTCACCGCACGCAAGTTACGAAATGCCAAGGACCGGCGGGCAGACCTCGGCTTTCGTTGTGCGCGTGATCCATGATCGAGGGATCGTGAGCCGGGCATACCGATGCGCCGCCCGCCGCGCCCTCAAGGTCCCAAGGGTCGGCGTGACCGCGCGGGTAGAGGTGTGTTAAGATGCAGGAGATGCCTGCGCCCCGAGCCCCCGCCCCGTTGCTGCACCGCCCAGAGGCGCGGTCCTTCAGCGTGGAGGATCTGGTGCGCAAGGTTCTCGATGGGCAACTCCGAGTCCCTGGCTTTCAGCGTCCGCTGAAATGGGAGATCAAGGATGTGCTGGCCTTACTCGACAGCGTGTTCCGCGGCTACCCTGTTGGCACGCTGCTGCTGTGGCAGCGTTCAGCAGAGGCGGAGCGCGTCCAGTACGGGTCCATCACCGTAGATGCCACCCATCGCAGTGATGCGCTGATGGTGGTCGACGGGCAGCAGCGCGTCCGCGCCCTGACGCAGGCGCTCGCGGGTGCGGGTCACCCGTCCGAGCCGTTCGCAGCGTTCTTTGATGTTCGGGAAGAGAAATTCGTGAAGTTGGCGAAGCGCGAGGAGCCGCAGACACACCATGTGCCGATGACCGAGGTGCTGGACTCGGAGAAGCTGATCGCCTGGGTGATTGATCACCGCGTGCCAGAGTCTGATCGCCGAGCGGTAATTCAGCTCGGGAAACGCCTGCGCGAGTACCAGATCCCAGCCTACCTCGTCGTGACGGAGCACGAAGCGGCGGTACGGGAGATCTTCCGCCGCGCGAACGACACTGGCCGTCGAATGGAAGAACACGAAGTGTTTAACGCGATCCACAGCCGGTCCGACATACCGGCGCCCGCAAATGTGCGGGATGTGGCCGCTCGCCTCGCTCAGCTGCAGTTCGGCGGCCCCGATGAGGCGACTTTGCTTCAGATGTTGCAGGCGATCCGTGGGGTCGATGCGACGAAGGAGCGGGCCCCACAACTTGGGGCCGAGGCACACGAGAAAATGGTCGAGCTGCAGCGCAGTGCGGAGGCGACGATCGCGTTCTTACGGCGAGACGCGAACATTCCTCACGCATCGCTGTTGCCGTACCAGCAGCCGCTACTCGCGCTCGCGCGGCTATTCGCCCGCTTCCCGGAGCCGCAGCCGCGGTCTCGCGAGCTGCTAGCGCGTTGGCTGTGGCGAGGGGCATTGACCGGCGCCCACACCGGCGTAACTGCGCGTACGCGGGAGATGATCACGGCCATTCAGAACGATGAGGCGGCAGCGGTGACAGCGCTGCTGCAAACGCTGCCGCCACGCCCATCGGAGCCGCCCGGCCTGGACGATGCTTTCAAGTGGCAAGCGGCGCGCTCAAAAGTGCAAGTGCTGGCGCTGCTCGACTTGGGCCCTCGCGACCTGGCAAGCGGCTCGTACGTGGTCAATCCGCAGGCGCTGATGGATCCGGTCGGGGAGGGGCAGGATGAGGAGACGCCATGGTTCCGGCTTGTGCGGAAGATCATCGACCGGCCACACAGCGGTCTCGCCAACCAGATGTTGCACTCACCGACCCGACGTGGACTGGTGCACGCGATCATTGACTGCGAAGACCCGGTTCGACTGATATCACACGGAATTTCAAATGAGGCTCGCCGTGCGCTCAAGTTCGGTCGGGAAGACGAGTTCTTGGCGCTCCGCACGCAGACTCTGCGGTCGGTGGTCCACGAGTTTACGGAGCGCCGCTGTGAGTGGGATGAGATCGATAGTCCCGCTGTCGATGTCATACTGGAGGACCGATGACCGTGGAGCTCGAGGTATTTCTCAATGAGACCCCGGTAGCACGGCTGGTACGTGACGACGACGGGCGGGTACGACTACGTTTTTTGAACTCGTATGTACGCATGCGCCGCCGCCCAATGCTTGGGCTGTACTATCTGGGTAAGCTGAACTCTCCGCTCGACCCAGAGCTGCGAGTGCCGCCTTTCTTCACGAACCTGCTGCCGGACCCGGACGGGGCCCTGCGAGCGCTGATAGTGGCGGCCGCGGGTGCCCGTGACGACCAAGAGATGCGGTTACTCGCGCTCCTCGGCGAGGATCTGCCTGGTGCGGTAAGGATACGCACCGCGGCGGAAATGGCGGAAGAGGCCCCGTACCCGCTGCCTCCGCGATCATTGCACCTTGATGGGTCGCGGCTGCGGTTTTCCCTTGCGGGGCTACAGCTCAAGTTCTCCATGGTGCGCGACGGCAAAGGTCTGACCTTGCCGGCAAATGGTCGCGGCGGCGACTGGATCGTCAAGCTACCGGACGTCCAGTTCGCGGGCGTACCGGAAGCAGAGTACATGGTGATGCAGTGGGCACGGGCAAGCGGGATCGAGGTGCCGGAGGTAGACGTAGTGACACACGCCCAGCTCTCAGGGATCCCCGATACCCGCGGTGCCACGGCCGAAGCGGCGTTGTGCCTCGCCGTGCGACGCTTCGACCGCCCAACAGGGGGTCCACGGGTGCACATTGAAGACTTTGCGCAAGTGTTTGGGCGGGCAGCGTTTCAGAAGTACAACGAGAACCTACCGCCCGGAACACGGCCGTTAGGCTTTGAGGCCTTGGCGCGGGCAGTGCGGCTTTATGCACCCGACGACCGGCGAGAGTTCGTACGTCGCTTGGTGTTCATGATCCTGTCAGGAAACGCCGATGCCCACCTCAAGAACTGGTCCTTCATCTATCGGGATGGGCGGACGCCGAGGCTGAGCCCTGCGTACGATCTCGTGCCGACCGTCGTATATCCGGGCACGTCGGACCAACTCGCGCTGCCGTTGTTCGGCGAGCAGGCATTTTCATCCGTGACGCTGGATACGTTCAGACGCTTGGCCAGTGCGCTCCAGGAGACGCCGGAAGTGCTAGTGCAGTGGGCATCGGAGGACGTGGAGCGGATCATGGATGCCTGGTCTCAGGTGGGGGGAATCGAGTATGAGGTGCGCTTCGCTTTGGAACGACATCATGCAGCGTTGCGGTCCGCGGGCCTACTGCATCCTTGAGCAGCCCTGAGGCCTACCCCATCCCAGGCCAGGTGTGCAGATTCGCGGCGCGCACGTCATTTGCCGGGAGGCTCGCCTGCGACCTTCATGAGGAAGTCGAAGCGGGCCTGGAACAGCTGGCGCTGGAGGGCGACGCCCTCGATGTGGTGGCCCTGGGCGGCGAACTCGACGTAGGTGACTGGTTTGCCGAGCGCCTTGGCTTTTTCATTAAAAGCCCGGGATTCGCCGACGGGGACCCGCCAGTCGTTGCTGCCGTGGGTGAGCAGCAGGGGGGCGCGGAGCAGGTCGACGTGGGTGAGGGGGCTCCGGTCCTTCATGCGTGCGAGCTGTTCGGGCTTCGAGGGGTCGCCGCTCTCGAGCACGACCCAGTCGGGGATGTTGCACTGGTCATGGAAGCTCTTGATGTCGGAGAAGCCGGCGTGGGCGAGGCCGAAGCCGAAGTCGAAGGATTCGCCGCGGCCGCTGGTGCCGGTGGGGAAGGTCAGGGCGCGCATGGTGGCGTAGCCGCCGTGGCTGCCGCCGTAGACGCCGATCTGGCGGGGGGCCAGGCCGAGGGTCTTTTCGGCCCAGCGGGCGACGTGGAACAGGTCGACGATCTCGTCGCCGCCGAGGTCGCCGTCGTTGAGGGCCATGAAGGCCTTGCCAAAGCCGTCGCTGCCGCGCACTGCCGGGGAGATCACGGTGAGGCCGGCGGCGCACATGACGTGGTCGAAGGTGCTGTAGCCGTTCTCGCCGCCGTAAAACGCGCGGATCAGCGCGAGCTCGCGCGAGCGGTCGCTGTTGGGGCGGATCGGCCGCAGCACGAAGGCATGCAGCTCGCGCGGCTTGCCGGTCGCACGATCGCGGTCGAAGGTCGGGATCTTCACCGCCTCGGCGCGGCACTGGACGATCTGCTCGCCGAGGGCCGGGGGCAGCGCGATCACCTGGATGTTGCTGAGCCCGGCCGCCTTGCCGTCGCTCGGCGCGACGGTGGCGAGGTTGGCCTCGAACATCAGGTCGGGCGCCTCCTGCGTCCACAACACCTGCTGGCCGTGACCGTCGATCACGTCGGCCTTGCCGCGCTGCGGCTGCTGACCCAGCACCTTGCCGCTGCCCGGGTCGACCAGCGCCAGCGTCGAGCCCATCGGCGTCCGGTGGACCGCGAACAGGCCGGCGTCGACCAGCCGCGCCGAGCTCACGTCCTCCGTGAAGCGCGTCAGCTGCTTCACCTGCCGGGTCTTGCGCGAGAACCGGTGCAGGTTCAAATAACCATCGTCGTTGGCGATGAACACCAGACCGTCGCCGTCGACCCAGCCCTCGAGCGCATTGGCGTCGGTGCGCTGGACCTTCGGGTCGGTCAGCACCTTCACCGCCGGCTGCGCCGCCTTCAAGTCGACCGCCACCAGCTGCACCCGGTTGCGGTCGCCGTCGACCTGGGCCTGGAAGTAGACCTCGTCGCCGTCCGGCGACCAGCGCACCTCCGACCAGGTGAAGCGCAGCGCCTGGGTGTCACACACGACCTCGCGCGCGGCCCGGGTCTTGACGTCCATCACCCGCAGGCAGCTGCGAAACGGCGCCTGCTTGCCGCTGCGTGGCAGGTAGGCGACCTGGGTCTCGTCGGCGGAGAAGCCGAGGCCGTAGGCATACTCGTGGTCGCTGGCCTGGGTGAGGGCGCCGGACTTGAGGTCCAGGGTCCAGAGGTTCATCTGCTCGTCGTTGCGCTCGTCGGCGTGCAGCCACAGGGTGTCGGAGGCGGCGTGGTGGTGCAGGCTCCACAGGCTGCGCTTGGACCAGTCGACGTCGCCGACGGTGACGGCCTTGCCGAGGTCGAGGGGACCGGCGACGCCGCGCAGGTCGAGCATCTTGAGGGTGTAGCGGTCGCCGGTGGCGAAGAAGAACAGGCGCTGGGTCTCGAGGCTGGGCATCCAGCGCTCGAAGGGGAAGCCGGCGAGGAAGGGCTGGAGGTCGACGCTGCGGTCGAAGTAGCGGACCATGCCGGTGCTGACGGGGGCGGCGGGGTCACCTGCGGCCGGCGCGACGGTCGGGTACGGGGTGGCCTTGTTGGTCGGGGCGCAGGCCATCGCGAGCAGGGCGAGCAGCGGGAGGGCGAGCGACGGGGGCAGCGAGCGCATGGCTCCCGGAGTAGCAGCGCCGAGAGTCCGCTGACAAGGGGGCGGCGCGCGACGAGCGCGATCGGTGCAACCAACGCAGACGCCGCGAACGCGGGATGGCGTCGCGGCGTTGGCGACCGGGCGTAGGAGGGACAGCCCGGCCGGTCTCGGTCTCGGCGCTCAGTAGGCGCTGGGGTTGTCGTTCGGGACGGCCTGGGTCATGAGGATGCCGCCGTACTGGGAGGGGTCGGTGTTCGGGGTGCCGTTGGCGAGGCCGTCGCTGGTGCAGTACGGCAGCGAGGCGGCGCAGGGGATGCTCGCGCGCGACCAGAACAGCTTGCGCGGCGTATTGAGGCACACGGCGCCGTCGGGGCCCCACTTGGCCTCGACGTCCCAGCTGGTATCGGCGGTCTGGATGCCGTACTTGTCGGAGACGTCGATCGTATTGCCGTTGGTGGTGTGGGTGATGCCGTCGCCGCAGTAGTCGGCGCGGATCATGCGGACCGCGGCTTCGTGCGCGTCCGTCATGGCGGCGCTGACCCACGGGCGGTAGCCCCACTCGACCGCCTTGGCCAGCGCGGCGCCGCGGCAGGCCCAGGTGATCGCGTCGCTATGCGTGGTGCGCTGGGCGCTGACCGGGTCCCAGCTGTTCTTGAGGGCGATGGCGTCGACCGGGCTGCCCGCGCCGTCGAGGCAGGCGGCCTCGAAGACCCCGTCGATGACCTCGTTCTGGATGTCGTAGAAGTACACGTCCGACTGGGTCGCGCTCTGCACGACGCCCTTGATCTTGATCTTCGAGGGCGTGTCGGTGCCGGTGTTCAGCGGGTCGAGGCCCAGGTTGAACTCCATGTCGGTGAGCTGCGCGCCCATCCGCGTCGACTGCGAGCCCTCGTCGAAGGCGCTCAGCAGGCTGCCGCTCGCGATCTGCAGGCTCGACATGGTCGCGTTCAGCCGCAGGACGCTGTTGAGCACGTTCCCGTTGATGCGAAACCCGTTGATACGAAACCCGTTGATACGAAACCCGTTGACCCGAAACCCGTTCTGTTCCATGCCGTTGTCGGCGAGGCCCCGGAACGTCACCGACTCGTCGACGGGCGTGAAATCCAGGTGATCGTCGTCGGCCACGTCGCCGTGCAGCACCCCGGCGTTAATGTCGCCCTCCTCGTCACATCCGACCGAGATTGACAGCGCGACTAACGACACTGCACTTACTACCCACTGAAATTTGTCCACCATGATTGACAACTCCTTGAGTGCTTCTACCCTGGGGGCTAGAGACCTACAACGGAAAACATCGACGTATGTGTGGCATCAGTTGCCTGGGCGACGTGGTCGGGGTCGGTCCTACATGCACAGACACCGGTCGCGGCAATGCGCAATATCGATTCGGCGAGCGCACAATCTGCCTACTATCGCGGCGCCGCCCGCGGCGAGGCGACGCCTCATTCGCGGACCATCGGGCGAGCGGCTGGCCTCACCGCTTCGGCGTCGCGCAGACCCGCAGACCGATCGTCGGGTCGCGCAGGGTCGGCGGCAGCAGCCCGCGATTCACGATCAGGCACGAGACGTCGTCATAGGCGTAGGAGCTGCCGCGAACGACGTACTCGTCGGGGCTCAGGCTCGAGACCACCCACTCCCATACGTTGCCCGCGCCGTCGTCGAGCCCGAAGGGGCTGCGGGAGCCCGGATGCAGCCCCACGGCGTCAGGGCCCATCGCCTCGGCGACCTTGGCGTAGGTCTGGTCGATGTTGGCATCCGCTGGCTCCAGCCGATCACCCTGCGGATATCGCCGGGCGTCGGCCCCCCGCATCGCGCGCTCCCACTCCCAGTCGGTACATAGCCGGGCGCCCGGGACTTTGCCCGTGCTGTCGAGCCACGTGACATATGCCGTCGCGTCCGCGACGTCGAGCCCGCTCGCGGGCAGGCGCAGCCAGTCCTGGCTCGCGTGCTCGCGGCGCCCGGTATAGACGATTGGCTGGCCCTCGGCGGCGGTGGAGGTATGTTCGCCGGCCGAGAGCGAGAGGCTCCACACCCCGTCCTCGTCGGTCGAGAGGTTGATGCCCGCGCTGTTGAGGATGCTTTCTTTGCTGGGGACGAACTTACTGCGTAAGTCTGAGGGCACCGCCTTGAGAAATTCCAACCATTGCGCATAAGTCGTCTCGTGACGGGCGATCAGGTACGATTCCGTGCGGACCTCGTGCTGGGGCGCGGTCGTGAAAAATCTGCGCACGATCTCGTCGTCGGGGCTCCCGAACAGGAACCGGCCCTCGGGGATATATACGAACCCCTCAGGGATACTCTCAGGTCGCGGCAGCGCCAGCTCGAGCGCCAGCGCTTCGCCGCGCCCGAGCATCAGCGGATAGGCGATCGCCGGGCCGTCGGGGAGCTGCAGGCTCAGCTGGTAGGATCCCTGCGCCAGCTCGACCGGTCCGAGCGGGGTATCCCCGAGCACGCGCGGCGGCTCGGGGGTGATGCGCAGGCTGGCCGGGTCTTGCACATATCGGGCGATCGAGACCGACACCGCCGGGGTGGTGCGCAGCGAGAGCGTGCCGGGGGTGTGCCAGCGGGTGTGTTGAGCGCTGCCCGCAGGCAGGCGCTCGACCAGCTCCGCGGCGAGCTCGTGCTTGCCGTCGTGCTCCGCTGCCAGCGCGCGCTCGAGGATCACGTCCGCCAGCCGCTCTCGACCGCCGGCGTTCTCCTGGTCGAGGCTGAGGACCGCGTCGAAGGCCTGGATCGTGCCGCGAAACTTTCGGTCGGCGGCGACGGCCAGGGCACGCGTCTTCGCCCACGAGATCTCGCCGGCGTCACGCTTCGCCGCGTCGAACTCGGCGAAGCTCTGGGCGCGCAGGCGGGCCGTCTCGGCCTGATGTTCGCGGGCCGCGACGAGCGAGGCCTCGGCGAGCGCGAGCTGCTCGTCGACCTTGTGCGCGAGCTCGCGGGCCTGTTGCACTCGAAAACCAATGAACAGCGCGATGACGAGGGCCGGGATGCTGCCGAGGACGAGCAGCTTGAGCCGGCGGGCGCGCTTGACCTGGGTCCGCCCGGCGGCGAGAAAGGCCAGCTCGCGCGGGCGCAGGGTCTCGTGCTCGAGCGAGGCGCCCTCGTCGAGCTGGTCGGCGCCCCACAGGCCCGTGCGTCCGCCGCCGAGGCGCTGCCACTCGAGGGCGGCGAGCTCGAGGCGATTGCGGATCTCCCGGGATTCGCGCTCGTCGGAGATCCAGCGCTGCAGGGTGCCCCAGTTGCGGATCAGGGCCTCGTGGGCGATCTCGTAGACGGTGCCGTCCTGGGCCTCGCGCACGACCACCAGGCGGCCGTGGACCAGGGCCTCGAGCGCGGCCTCCTGCGGCTGGTCGCCGACCACGAGGTCCTCGCGCGGGAGGCTCGCGCGGGTGTCCTCGATCGTCACCAGGCGCATCAATAGTCGGCGCACGGCGACCCGCTGGGCGGCGGGTAGCGCGTCGACGACGTTGTCGGCGTGGCGGGCGAGCGCGCCGGTGACCCGGCCGATGCGCTCGAGGTCCTGCATCGTGATCTTCTGGGTGGCGGGGTCGCGCGCGTCCCACAGCTCGGCGAGCGCGAACTGCATCAGCGGCAGGCTGCCCTCGGCGCCGGCGACCACGAGCTCCTCGATCAGCGCCTCGGAGCCGAAGCGGACCTGCTGCAGCGCGGCGGGTCCGACGATCGCCTCGCGCAGCCCGGCCTCCGAGAGCGGCGTGAGCAGGTAGAGCGCGGCGTTGATGTGCGGCCCGATGTGCGGCAGCGCGGCGACGCGGGTCAGGAAGTCGCCGCGCGCGGTCGCCAGCAGGCGGATGCCCGCCGGGCCCTCGGCGAGCTCGGCGAGGAAGCGCCCGACCGCGTCCAGCTGATGGCGCTCGGCGAGCGTCACCAGCTCCTCGAGCTGATCGATGAAGACGATCAGCCCGAGGGTTCGGCCCTGCTGCCTGGCGATCCTGCGCACGAGCTCGGCGGGCTCCGCCTCGAGCTGTTCACGCAGCGTCTGCTCCGGCACCGAGAGCTTCGAGGCCAGCGCCGACACCAGCGTCTGCAGCGGGCGACGACCTGGCATCAGCGACAGCGTCGACCAGGCCCGACCGTCGCGCGCCTGCTCGCTGAACACCGGCAGCACGCCGGCGCGCGACAGCGAGGACTTGCCGACGCCGGAGTCGCCGGCGACCAGCACGAAGGACTCGGCGCGCAGGCGGTCGACGACCGCGCGGATCTCCGCGCCGCGGCCGAAGAACACCGAGCGGTGGCGGGCCTCGAAGGCCTGCAGGCCGCGGTACGGGTTGCCGCCGACCGTGTCGGTGCCGCTGCCCATCAGCGCCACCGCCTCGAGCGCGGAGCACAGCTCGTCGCCCGAGGCGTAGCGCTCCGCCGGCGCCAGCAGGCAGCGGTCGATGATCGCCGCCAGGCGCTCGTCGATCCACGGCGCGACCACCCGCAGCGGCCGGGGCACCGTCTCCTGGGCCAGGCGCGCCAGCTCGAGCGCGGAGCTGCCGATGAGCGGCGGCGTGCCGCTGCTCAGGATGTAAAGCAGCACCCCGCAGGCGTACACGTCGGTCCCGCGCGAGGCCGGCTCGCCGCGCCACAGCTCGGGCGCCATGTAAAAGGGCGTGCCGACGACGCTGGTGTCGCTGGACTCGTCGATGCGCACCCGATGAGCCGCGGCCTTGAGGGCGCCGACGCGGGACAGGGTGTTCTCGAGCGGGTTGGCGACCGCGGGCTCGGCGGCTGCGGGTAAGGGGCCGGTCTCGACCCGCGGCGAGCGTGAGGGGCTGGCGGTGAGGCTGGCGTCGACGGTTCGCCCGCCGCGGGCGCCGGCGTCGATGATGACGCGCGGCATGACGTGGTTGTCGGGCTCGAGGGTCGGCTGGTCTTGGAGGGAGATGTCGCCGGTGGTCATCGAGACCTCGCCGCTGGCGGCCTCGAGCAACTTGGCGAGGCTGAAGTCGAGGAGCTTGACCTCGCCGCTCTCGTTGAGCATGGCGTTGGCGAGCTTGACGTCGCGGTGCAGGACGCCCATGCGATGGGCGCAGGCGAGGCCGCGGGCCAGGTC
>NZ_JACCSO010000613.1 GCF_013812955.1 Nannocystis sp.
CGCCGGCGCGCTGCTGACGGACCCGCGGGTCCAGGAGGCGCGCGAGGACATGACCATGCTGATCGAGCTGGTGACGGCCGCGCGCAGCCTCAAGGCCGAGTTCAAGCTGCCGCCCGCGCAGAAGGTCGAGATCCTGCTGCGCCCCGACGATGCGGCCACCGGCGCCCGCGTCGCTCGCCTGCAGGCCGCCGTGGTCCACCTCGGGCGCCTGCAGTCGGCCCGGGTCGTGCAGCCCGGCGAGGAGGTCCCGCGCGAGTCCGGCAGCGCGGTCGCCCGCGGGGTCGAGGTCGTGCTCCCGCTGGTCGGCCTGGTCGACCTCGCGGCCGAGCGCACGCGCCTGGCCAAGGACCGCGAGAAGCTCGGCAAGGAGGCCGAGAGCATCGCCCGCAAGCTCGATAACGCGGGATTTCGCGCCAAGGCCCCGCCCGAGGTGATCGCCAAGGACGAGGCCCGCCTGGCCGAGCTGCGGATCGACATCGAGAAGCTGGCGCGCACGCTGGCGCGACTCGGCGCGTGAGCGAGGCCTGTCCGAAGGGGCAGGCGCTCAGCGAATCAACCTGCCTCTTCGGGCAGGTTTTTTTGCGTCGGCCGCCCGGCTCAGGGCGGGGCGTCGGCGGGCTCGGCGATGCAGCCGGCGAGGGGAGGGGGCGCCGCGGCCTGGGGGTCGTGGTGGGCCTCGATCCAGCCGCGCAGGCCCTCGGGGTCGCGCGGCAGGTCGTCGGCCCAGCGGATCACTCGACCATCGAAGTCGATGCTGAGCAGGCTGCGCGCGTCCGGGGCGAAGCGCAGGACGGCGACGCCGGCGGTGTGGCCGGTCAGCAGCCGCGGCTCGCGAAGCACCTCGGGCCCGCCGCCGAGGTCCCACAGCAAGATCCCCGAGTCGTGGGTGCTGGCCGCCAGCAGCTCGCCGTCGTCGGACAGCGCCACGGTGGTCGCCAGCAGCACGCTCGGGGTGAGGGTGTGCAGCAGATCGCCGGTCTCGAGCGCGAACACCCGCAGCAGGTTGTCGCGGCCGCTGGTGAGGATCCGACGGCCATCGGCGGAGACGCTCAGGGCGTTGACTTGCAAGGTGTGACCCTCGAGTGATGTGACGGTGGTGCGATCGGGGTCCCAGACCTCGACGATGCGATCACTGGTGAGGACCAGCTTACGGGTGCCCGGCACCGCCGCCATGAAGTGCACGGGGCCGCCGTAGTCGTGCAGCACGCGCGTCGGGGCGCCGGGCTGCCATTGCTCGACCCGACCGTCGAGGCCGCCGAGCACCAGCTCGCCGCGACCGCCGAGGAAGGCGAGGCTCAGGGGATCGCTCTTGCTGACCTCGAGCACCTCGCCGCTGCGCAGGTCGGCGACGAACACCCGGCCGTCGTCGCAGTCGAGCGCGAGGCGGTGACCATCCGGCGCGGGGAACAGGACGCAGCCCTCACGGCTCGCGCCGAGCGGGCGCGTGTGCAGCAGCAGGCCGGTGCCGGCGTCCCAGACCCGGAGCGCCGTCGTGGCGTCGAGGCCAGCGACCAGCCGCCCGTCGTGGCCGAGGCCGACCGCGGACAGCGGCTCGGGCGCGGTGATCTGCAGGCGAGGCTTCAGGGTCCGGGTGTCGAGGATGGTGAGCTGGCGATCACGCGCGATCGCGGCCGACTCGCTGGCCGGAGCGTCCGAGAGCTTGGCCGGACCGGCGCCGGCGAGTCGCCACATCTGCCGCCGAAACACCTCCTCGGGCCACAGCAACACCCGGGGATCGTTGCCGACGGCGGCGAGCCAGTGGCCGTCGCGCGAGAACTGCACGTCGATCATCAGCGCCTGGGCGCCGATCAAGCTGCGCTCGCTGGCGCTGGACCCGTCCCACACGCGCACGCCGACGTCGCCGCCGACCGAGGCGATCAGCCCGCCGTCCGGCGAGAAGTGGGCGCGGCGGGTGTAACCGGTGTGCGGCTGCATGAGCGCGGCGGCGCCGGTGCCGAGGTCGTAGGTGGCGAGGTAGTAATTCGCCATCGGCACGAGCAGGCGGTCCGAGGTCGGCGAGAAGCGAACCTCGCGCGGGTGGTCGCCGGCCTTGTCGCTCGGCTGGGTCAGGTGCAGCCGGCGCGGCGCGCCGGAGCGGCGATCCCAGAGCACGACGTCGGCGTCGAGGGTGCTGGCGGCCGCCCAGCGGCCATCGGGCGAGACGGAGCCGTTCTTGCCGAGCTTGACGTCGTCGACGCGCAGGATCGTGCGTGCGCCGCTGTGCAGGTCGTGCACGTGGATCTCGTTGCGGTCCGCGACGATGCAGGCGATCTGGTGCTCGTCCCAGGGGAAGGAGCTGCCGAGGCAGTCGTCGATGACCTCGCTGGTGCCCGTGTCGAGGTCCCAGCGGCGCAGGACCTGCTGGTCGTCGCCCGAGTACAGGCTGCGACCGGGGCCGAAGGTGACGTTGCGGATGCCGGAGCGGTGACCGACCAGCACCTGGGCCTCGCCGGTCTCGAGGTCCCAGACGCGCACGGTCTGGTCGCGGCTGGTGGTGGCGACCCGACGCATGTCCGGCGACCAGGCGGCGCGCCAGACCTCGTCGGTGTGCCCGTAATAGGCGCGAGATGTCCGTTGGGACAGGTCCCAGACGCGCAGGGTGCAGTCGTCGCTGGTGGTGGCGAGCCGGCGGTCGTCGGGCGAGAACACGGCCCGGCTGACGGATGCATGGTGACCGTAGAGCACGGTCGGGATCCCGCGCTGATGCACGGATGCGGCGATCTGCCGGATGCGTCGCCAATCGGCGGTCGGCGACACCTGATGCAGCAGGTCGAGCGCGACCATCGGCTCGTTGTCGGCGCGCAGGCGGGCCTGCTGGACGGCGAGGATGTCGGCGCGCTCCTCGGCCTGACGGCGGGCGTCCTGCGCGGCCGACTCGGCGGCGATGGCGTCGGCCTCGGCGTCGATCGCCTTGTCGCGCTCGGCGGAGATCCGCGAGAAGCTGAGCGCGAGGGTGATGATGACGATCACCACGGCGATCGCGGCGGCCGCGATGGTGTTGCGGTAGCGGCGGAGCGCGCGGAGCAGCAGCTCCCACGCGGTGTAGCGGTGGGCCCCGACGATCTGCCCGGTCTGGAACCGGCGCAGGTCGTCGGCGAAGGCGCGGGCGGTCGGATAGCGGGCGCGGAGGTCGCGGGCCATCGCCTTCTCGACGATCGCCGTCAACTCCTCCGGGAGCTGGGGCTCGCGGCGCTGCAGCGGCACCGGCCGGTCGTAGACGGTCTTGAACAGCATCTCGACGGCGCCCGCGGCCTCGTAGGGCATCGCGCCGCTGAGGGTCTGGTAGAGGATCACGCCGAGCGCGTAGACGTCGGTGCGCTCGTCGACGACGGCGGCGCTGTCGGCCTGCTCGGGCGACATGAAGCCCGGGGTGCCGACGACCGCCCCGACGTGGGTCAGCGGCTGGGTGCTGTCGACCGGGAGCGGTCTCGAGGGCAGACGCGGGTTGGCGTCGACCGGAACATCGGGCTCGCCCAGCTGCTTGGCCAGGCCCCAGTCGATGACCACGGTCTCGCCGAACTCGCCGACCAGCACGTTCTGGGGCTTCAGGTCGCGATGGATGATGCCCTGCGCGTGCGCATAGGCGACGGTCTCGGCGATCGCCAGCACGTGCGGCAGCAGGGCCAGACGCGCCGGCAAGGCCTTGGCCTCGATCAGCACCTGGTCGAAGCTGCGGCCCGAGACCAGCTTCATCGCGTAGAACGGCTCGCCCGAGGGCCAGCGCCCGGCCGCGTAGACCGGGACGATGCCGGGGTGCTGCAGCCGCGCGGTCAGCAGCACCTCGCGGATGAAGCGCTCCTCATCGGTGCGGTGGCCGGCGACCAGGAGCTCCTTCAGCGCGACGGTGCGGTCGAGCACCGGGTCGTGGGCGCGCAAGATCCGGCCGATGCCGCCCTGGGCGAACTTGCCGGCGATCGCGTAGGTGCCCCGCCTCGTGATCGGGAAGCGGGCGCTGTCGACGAGCTCGAGGCCGGCGCCAGGCCCCGCCGGGACCATGGTCTCGAGGTCGTGTCCGGACCGGCGCTCGGCCTGCGGGGTCATCGACACGATCGTGTCGGGCTCGATCGGGCCGCGCGCAGTGTCGACCTCGCTGGACCGGGTCGTGGGCTTGGGGCCAGGTC
>NZ_JACCSO010000653.1 GCF_013812955.1 Nannocystis sp.
GCCCGCGCGCCTGCTCGGGCGCCATATAAGCCGGCGTGCCGGCGAGCTCCGTCTCGGGCAGCGCGTCGGTGTCGCAGACCAGCCCGAAGTCGAGGATTACCACGCGGCCCTGCGGGGTCACGAGCACGTTGCTGGGCTTGAGATCTCGGTGCAGGCGGCCGGTGCCGTGCAAAGCGTGCACGCCGTGCACGAGCTGTCCGAGCGCGGCCCGCAACCCGAGCGCGTCGACGCCGCGCAGGTGCTCCCCGAGCTCGACCCCGGGCACGAGCTCCATCACGACGAACCACTCGTCGCGCATGGCGTCGTGGCCGAGCTCGTGCAGGGCGACGAGGTTCGGGTGCAGCAGGTCGGCGACCCCGCGAAACTCGTTCTTGAGCCGGGCGATCCCGCCTGGGCTCAGCGAGCGCAGGGTCTTGAGCGCGACGTGCTCGCCGTTCGGACCCTCGGCCTCGTGCACCACCCCCATGCCGCCGCGCCCGAGCTGCCGCAGCAGCGTGTAGCGGCCGAGCTTCGGGGCGGGCGTGGCGATGGCGAACATCTTGCTGCGCAGGGTCGCGAAGATGGCCTGGGCCGCGAGCTCACGGTGATCGGCGCGCAGCTGGACGATCGGCGCGTGCAAGCTGTCGTCGTCTTCGGAGGCCAGGTGGGTGTCCGCGTCGCTGGTGGGCGGGGACCCTTCACCGGTCGGCGCCCGGGGATCCTGCCCCGCGAGATCCGTGGACTTCGGCCGCCTGGGCCGCTCGCCACCCCGCTCGCCACCCCGACCGACCGCGCCGCCCGACGGGGAGGTGCGGGGGGGCTCGTCGGGCGTCTGGGCATCGGTGGGCACGGGCGTGGCCACCAGCATGCCTTAAAGCGCCCGGCCAGCCAATGCACCCGCCGCCCTGGAGCCGGCGCCGCCCGCCGCCCTGGCCGCTCCCTGGCCGCTCCCTGGCCGCTCCCTGGCCGCTCCGCTGCCTACATTCTTTGGGCGCAAACTTGGCCGGCTTCTTGCTGCGCCGCGCCCCGCTGTGCCAAGGTGGCGGTAGCCATGGCGATCAGCAACATGATGCGGGATGACCTCGACCCCTCGGAGCTCGATCCTCAGGTGGATCCGAACAGCGACGCATACTGGGCGGAGCGCGGCATGAAGCGGCCGCAAATGGTGTGGGAGCGGCTCAGTTCGAGCAACAACATCGAGATCTACCGCACCAGGGTCCCCGGCGGCTGGCTGCTGATGGTCGCGCAGGAGTATCGCGACTGCGGCGGCTCCTTCTTCTATCCCGACCCCACGCACCGCTGGGACGGCACCGGCTACCACGGCTGAGCGCCGGCGCTCGGCCGGATCAGGGTCTGTCGCCAGCACCGGTGCGGTGCGGCGCGAGCCAGCCGCGAAACAGTCGCGTCAGCAGCGGCATGTGCACCCAGGCCATCAGCGGCACGATCATCGCCGTCAGCAGCAAGGTCTGAACCGGCACCGGAAGTCCCTGCAGCCGCGGCTGGACGACCCACATCACCACGGTGACGGTCGGCCACAGACCGATCCAGGTGAGCAGGGCGATCTTCCACGATGGGCCGGGCACAGGAACCTCGTTCCGCACGATGCCAGCGGCTCGCCGACTCCGCCATATCACTCGTCGTGGACCTCGGCGGATCGCGCGCGCACGGGCCCGGCCACCTGTCCGCAAGGTCATGTTGCAACTGGACAGCTGCCTGGCGCGCAACGGTGAGTCCGGTCGATTCGGGGGCTGCTCGGGCGCCAAGGGGCCCGGGCCGGACAGCCGTACGCGTGGTCGTGGCCGCGCGCGCTGAGACGAACGCCAAGATCTCTCAGCGCGGCCGGCTGAAGCGCCACGCCAGCAACACGCCCACGCCCGCGCAGCCGGCCCACGTCAAGACGGTCTCGAGCACCGGCGCGGCGGCGACGGTGCCGAAGCGCAGCGACTGGACCAGCAGCGCCGGCGCCACGGCCAGCAACGCCGCGATCCCGGCCAGGCTCGCAAACCCGAGGCCCGGGACCGGAGCCGGTGCCGGTGCCGGCGGCGAGGGCAGGGCGGTGGGCTCGTCGAGCACCTCGCGAAACGACCGCATCGGCCGCGAGTCGGGGCGACCCGGGGGGATGGTCCCGGGCGGCGGCGGGCTGGTGTCGCCGGAGGCCATGAAGAGGGCGGTGTTGCGGTTCTTGCCGGCGAGCCGGTGTGACAGCTTGCGCAGCGCCTCACGCATCTCCTCGGCGCTCGCGTAGCGGTCGGCGGGGGCCTTGGCGAGGGCGCGGGCGAAGAATTCGCGATAGGCGCGGGGCAGCGTCGGCGCGTAGTTGCTGATCGGCGTCGGCTCCTCCATGGCGATCAGATAGACGAGGGTGTGCACCTCCTCGGCGGTGTGCGGGAGCTTGCCGCTGATGAGCTCGTAGAGCACGACCGCGGTCGAGTAGAGGTCGCTGCGCTGGTCGAGGGCGGCGCCGGAGGCCTGCTCGGGCGACATGTAATAGGGCGTGCCCATCAAGCCCTGGGCGGTGTTGATGTCGCTGGTGTCCGCGAGCAGCAGCGAGGCGCCGAAGTCGAGGATCTTCAGCTGGACCTCGTTCATGTCGGTCTCGAAGCTGCGGATGCTGGCGAGCATCAGGTTGTCGGGCTTGATGTCGCGGTGCACGATGCCCCGCTTGTGCGCGGCGATCAGCGCCGAGAGCACGCCGTCCATCAGCTCGCAGGCCTCGTCGGGCGGCAAGCGACCGCCGCTGTGCTTCAGGTACTCGCGCAGGCTGCCCTGGTTCAGCAGCTCCATCGTGATGTACGGCATCTCCGCGGAGGCCGGCGAGATGTCATAAACGCGGACGATGTTGGGGTGGCCGAGCTCGCCCATCACCGTGGCCTCCTGGCGGAAGCGTTCGATGACCTGCGGCTTGGCCCGGAACCGGTCGAGCAAGAACTTGATCGCCACGCTGCCGTGCAGGTGCGCGTGCTCGGCTCGCCAGACGATGCCCATGCCGCCCTTGCCGAGCAGCAGCTCGAGCCGATACTTGCCGTCGATCACGGTGCCGGGCACCAGCGAGCTGGCCCGCGAGCCGCCGCCGAGACCGTCGAGCGTGCCGAGCCCGGTGGTCATCATGTTGGCGTGCGTCGACGACTCCTTGCGCTCGCCGGACGAGCGCGGGAACTCGAGGTCGGTCGTCACACTCAGCCGCGACGCGCTCGAGCCCGAGCCCGAGCCCGTGGTGCTCGCGCCCGTGCCTTGACCGGCCGCGATGGTCGGCAGCTGCTCGCTCGGGCTATCGGTCGTCGGGGTCACGGGGCGGACAGCAGGCCGCCATTGTATCTCGATCCCCGCGCCTCGCGGATGCGGGCGGATGCGGGCGAGGGCAGATTCAGGGCTGCGGCCTGATGATGATGGGGAACTCGAGGTTGCTGCCGTCGCCGTTGGTGAGGATCGCGGCCTTGCCGGCGCACTGGGCCTGCATGTCCGAGAGGCAGTAGTCGACGCTCCACTGCAGGATGAACGGGCGAGTGGCGAAACCGACCGGGGGGACGTCACCCTTGGCCCACATCTCGTGCGCGAAACCGGTCTTGGCGCCCATCGCGGGGACCAGCGAGCAGCCGATCTGCGTGTCGCCGTCGGGTTGATTGACGTCCGCGATCAGCGGGCACAGGCCGAAGCACTTGTCCTTGTCCTGGGCGCAGTCGCCGGTGCCGAAGGGCGAGGGCGAGACCTTGTACGCGAAGCCGAAGAAGCACGAGTTGCCGCAGCTGCCCTTGTCGACGACAAACGCCGGATCCGCGTCGCCGTCGAAGCGCAGCTGGTCGGCGATCTTGATCGGCAGGGTCAGCGGCTCGAGCTCGTTGTCCAGCTTGCCGCTGTGGCTGCCGACGATCTTGTAGGCCTTCGCGGCCTGCTTGTCCTGGGTCGCACAATAGGGGGCGTAGACGTCGACCCCGGACTGACGCGCCCGCACGATCCACGCCCAGGTGCCGTAGCGCGTCTCGGTGATCGTGCCCGTGATCTCGCAGGTCGCCTTGTCGATGGTGATGCCGGCCGGCAGCACGCCGTCGCCGAGGCTCTGCGGGGCGACGCACTCGATCGCCGTGCCGTCGCCGCCGATCAGGTAGTCAGTGATCGACTCGCCCGCGGTGATGCAGGGGCCGGTCATCGCGTCGAGGTCGACGCCGAGCTGATCGTTGATCATGACGGCAGGGCAGCTGGTCTGCGCCATCACGCCCTCGGTGTCGGTCACGATGAGCTCGAAGGCGAAGGCGCCCGACTCCTCTGGAATGCCCGAGATCTCACCGCTGCCGGCGTCGATCGCCAGCCCCGCAGGCAGGCCCATCGCCGTCCAGGTGTAGCCCGGCACGCCGCCCGCAGCGCCCGGCTGGTGGCTGTATTGCGCCGCCTTGGCGCCGGCCGGCGGCAGCTTGCAGTCGACCGTCAACGGCTCCGGCCCGGGGCCGGTCGTGACGACCTCGGTCGTGCCCGTCGTCGAGTCCGGCTCGCCGGTGCTCGTCGGCACGATCGTCGTCGCGTCGCCGTCGGTGCTGCTGTCGGAGCTCGTGGGGGTGGTTGTGGACGTCGTCGGGTCGGGGTCCGTCGTCGGCGGGGCGCTCGGCCCACCGCTGCCGCCGACGTCCTCGTCCGTGCTGCATGCGAGCAGCCACAGGGGGCACAGCAACAGGATTCGCGCCGCGCTGGGGGCAGAACCAAACATGCAAAAACTCCTCGGTAAGTCCTGAAAGCCAGTCAACACGCGCGCACGAGCGCGCGTGCAAAGAGACTACACCGGACCCAAACCGGTCGGCGAACAATCCGCCGCCCGGGCGCGATCTCGTGCAAGACGGCGCGGCGGCCGCAGGGCTCTGCTCCGCGGACGCGGCGGCTGGGTCAGTCAATCGCCGCGGACGCGGCGGGTGGGTCAGTCAATAGCCGCGGACGCGGCGGATGTCCCGCTGCTCGCGCTTGGTCGGGCGGCCGAGGCCGCGGTCGCGCACGATCATGCCCGGGACCTCGACCGACTCCGGCTTCGGCGGCGACTTGTCGAGGTACAGCGAGCGGGCCATCGGCGCCGGACCGCGACGGTCGCTCAGCCCGACGACGACGAGGATCCGCAGCTCGTCGCCGAAGCGGATCGTCAGCTCGTCGCCGCGGCGCAACAACTTCGCCGACTTCACCGACGTGCCGTTGACCTTGACGTGGCTGGCCCCGCACGCCTCCGCGGCCAGGCCCCGGGTCTTGAAGCAACGCGCCGCCCACAACCACTTGTCGACGCGCAGCGAGTCCAGCGCGCCGAGGTCCGCGTTGACCGTCGGGCCCGTCGCAGCGGTCGGCTGCTCACCCGCTGCCTCACCCTCTGCCTCACCCTCTTGCTCGCCCTCTTGCTCGCCCTCGTCCTCGTCCGTCATGCCCGCCCAGGATGCGTCAACGCGCTCGCCTTGGCCAGCGCCCCGGTGAGCAGCGCCCGCTCTTCGGCCAGCCGCTGGACCTGGGCCGGATCGGGCGCGTCGCTGCGCTCGAGGCCGGCCGTGGCTCGCTCGCAGCGGCGCAGCTCGTCGGCCAGATGGCGCAGCAGCGTCGGTCCGCCGCGACGCAGCACGAAGGGCCCGAACGCCCAGCTCGCGGCGTCCCAGGTGTCGCGCTCGGCGCGGTCGTCGGCGTGGGGCGTCGCGGCCATCACGGTGTAGAAGCGCCCGCGGTCCTCGACCAGGCGCTCGTCGACCAGCGCGAGCGCGTGGTCGGCGAGCCAGCGACGGACGGACTCGGCGCCGAAGTTTGGTTGCAGCACGAGGCGGGTGAGGCCGCGGACGTGCAGGGGGTCGGCCGCGAGCACACCGAGCATGGTCCTGGGGCCCATGCCGGCGATCACCACGGTGTCGACCTCGCCCGCGCGCAGCGCCGCGAGGCCCTCGCCGAGCCGCAGCTGAACGCGCTCGCCGAGGC
>NZ_JACCSO010000663.1 GCF_013812955.1 Nannocystis sp.
GCCTGCATGCGCTCGCGCATCGACCGGGCGGGGGCGGGGGGCTGCGCCGCGGCCGGCTCCGCGAATAAGGCCATGGTCATCCATCCACCCACGGCGAGCGGCTCGGCCACACGAGTGGTGATCAGGAGGCCCGTGCCATCGGGGGCACGCGCCTCGATAAAGGTCAGCCCGTCTGGTTGGGCCTCAAGGGCGAGGATCTGCACGTCGATTTTGAGCTGCATGAATCTTCCTCCTCAGACTTCGAGCGCCTGATCGGCGTCGATGCGCGCCTGCATGGTGAAGTGGATCGTGGAGATCCCCAGCGCGAAGCCCCCGACGGCCAGGGCGGCCTTGGTCACAAATCGGGTCGTCTGGGGGTCGGTGCGGCGGGCCGCGATCGAGAGGATGAGCCCCACGACCATGGGCATCGCCCGCCAGCGGCCCTTGAGGTTGCCCTCCGCGACCTTGGCCAGCACGACGCCGGCCCCGAGCGCCCCCGTGATCCACACGACGTCGCGCCAGCCGTTGATGCACAGGTGTGCGGAGTGCCTGGCAAGCGCCTCCGCGTGCTTCTGGCGCTCCTCGCCCCGGATCTCCTCGGCGACGTCAGTCGCATGTCGTGGCTTGGTCATCATTCCTCCTTCACGCGGCCGCGGCCGCATTCGTCAGTGGTTCACCGCCCGCAAGCAACAGCAACGTCGCCGGTGCCAAACACGCGATCGCCAGTGGTCCGCCCGCGGGGCGGCGGCGCGGTGGCGCGGCGGGTTTCGGGTAGACGACCGGGAGGCCGCGGGCCCGCGCACGCATCCGTTCAATGCCTGCCTTCATCTCGGGGCTGTACTCCGGCCTGGCGAGCGCGCAGCTCTTCTCCTCGGCCCGCGCCGTGCGCCGTGCACGGCGACTCTCGCCGGGCTTGCGCTCGCGCTGGACCCGGGTCGCGCCGAAGGCTTGATCGCCGATGAAGGAGAGCGGCGAGACCGTGCTGCCCTGATCCGTCTCGACGCGCAGCACGGTCACCGCCTGCGGCTCGGTGCGTGTCCCCCAGCCCGCCGACTCGGCGCTCTGCGGGGCAGCTTGCGGTGCGCCGGCCTCGGCACGCGGCGGCGTCGGAGCCTGCTTCGGCTCCGGCGTATCCTCATAGGGCCGGCGCCGGCGATTCGCAGGGTCGAGCTCGTCGGCGAGGACCTGAAGGGTGGCCTTCGCCAGGAGGATCAATAGAGCTTTCCAGTCCACCCGGAGGAATTAGCAGGGCCGTCGCACGGGCGTCCACAAAATTTTGAGCCGGCCAAAGGGCTTTTTTACACGCGCAATGGCGAGCGTACAGCGCGGATTGACACAATGTTGGTTTGCGCCCATGTGTGCGGATTAAGAGGATGGTGGTTTGCGCGCACTCGGGCGCGAGAACGCGGACCGATCTACGAAGCAAACGACATCTTAAATGTCCTCGATAATCTTTCAGATCGGCCAGCAAATGATTTCTGGTGCCTCCTACAAGATTTTCGGCGACATCTTACGAGGGTCGGCGGGGCGGAAGGTAGCGGGGAGCAAAGTCGATCTTCGAGACCTGGCACGGTGACGATGCGGTGCCACGCACAACATTGTTTTTGAGCCCGCACGTCGGCCTGGCGGCGCTTCACGACGCGGGCACATGCGGCGGGCACATGCGCCTCGTGATCGTCGTTAAAGGATGCGGCATCGCTGGCGCATCCTTGCGCCAGCCGCGAGGCCGTGTGCTCTGACGCGCTCGGGGCTTCGCGGCGACATCATGTCGAGGGCTGCCAAACTTCGCGCGCAAATCTTCGGTGGACACTGCGAGGCCGGGCTGTATATTTGGGCCGTCGATCGAGTTAGGACGGAGGAGGGACCGATGGGGCTGCACACATACAAGATTTGCGAGGTCTTGCCGCGGGACCCGGAGCAGAAGATGGGGCGTCCACGGCGAAACATCCTGATCGGCTGGGAGGGGCTCACCTTGAAAGAGGTGAAGCTGATGCGTCGCGTGCAGGAGCCGCGCCTGCGGGTCGGTCAGCTCGCCGAGCTGGACGGCAAGATTGTGGCACGCGGCCCCATCGGCCCGGGCGACGCGGAAGCCCCGGACGAGACAGACGAGGCCGAGGCAGACGAAACCGACGAGGCAGAGGCGGGCGAGGCGGATACGGACGACGCGGACGACGCAGACGACGCGGACGACGCGGACGACGCGGACGACGCGGACCACAAGAGCGAGGTCGATGACCTGGACGTAGGCCCAAGCCCGGATGATCCGGTGGGCGTGACGAAGCATGCGACGCGGATGTTGTGGGACGCCTATCGGCGGCACGCGGCGGCCTCCGCCGAGCTGCGGGAGCAGACCAACGAGCTGAACCGGCGGGCGATCGCGCAGGCGAAGCAGCTCGACGAGGCGCTGAGCGCCATCCACAATCGTCCGGCAGCCCCGGCGACCGCCCCGGCGTCGCCGCTGCCGCTCAATGTCAGCTTCGATGATCTGGTCAACGCCGTGCGCGTCGGCGCGAGCATCTTCCGGGATGTGGCGAGCGCCCCCGACAAGACGCCCCCGAAGTGATGCGGCCAAAGATGCGGGAGGAGGGACAAGATCATGGTCACAGGGATCGAGCCAATTACATTGCCGTGGAAACGCCCCGAGAAGGGGGTGTCTGCCGCGGAGCTGGGCGCGAGCTTTCGTATCGAGCAACGCGAAGACGGCTGGCACTGCACGGTGCGTGTCGGCCGGCGCGCGGAGGTGCTGGCGACGGGTATGCGGCGTCTGCGAGACGCGCAGTGCCGGGCCGAGGCCCACGCGGCGACGCTGCCTGAGGTGGCCGCAGCGCTGGCGCAGGCCGACGCGGCCAAGACGGCCGCGAAGGGGCCCGACTACAAGGTCAGCCGCCGGGCGTACATCCACGACACGCAGGGCCTCACACGCGAGGCCGCCGACAAGCTGATCGAGCAAGGGTACATGGCGCCCGGTGACACCGGGGCCGGGGACGTGCTGCCACCCGGCGATCCTCGCGTCACGCGGGTCAAGGTCCCCCCGGTGACGGTGGGCGTCGTGGTGGAAAACAAGACCCGCGCCGCGGTCCCGACCTTCGAGCAGGTCTCGGACGGGTGTATCTGTGGCAAGATCGCGGGTGGCACGTGGATCGCCGACCCGGCCGGCAAGGTGTCGGTGCCCGCCGGCACCGACCCGGAGCTCGCGCAGGAGATTTGCCGCGTCGCCGCGAAGCACTACGCCGCGAAGCGCGAGGCGACGGTCGCGGCGAAGACGGCGGCCGCGGCGGCGAAGACGGCGGCGAAAGCCGTGGCCAGGGCGGCGGCGAAGACCGCGAAGACGGTGGCCAAGACCACAGCGAAGGCCAAGGCGGCGGCGAATACCACGGCGAAGACCGCGAAGACCACGGCGAAGACCGCGGAGACTGCAAAGGCCGCGAAGACGACGGCGAAGACCGCGAAGACGACGGCGAAGACCGCGAAGACGGCGACGACGGCGAGGACCACGACGACGGCAAAGACCGTGGCCGCCGCGGAGCCAGCCGCCGACAAGGCGAAGGGCGGCAGGGGCAAGGCGGGGAAGAAGGCCGCCAAGAGGACGGCGAAGGGCCCAAAGGGCCGGGGCAAGGGCAAGCAGGCCAGCGCGCAGGCGACGGCGACGGCGACGGCGACGGAGGAACCACCCATGGGCAAGCGTGGCAAAGGCAAGGGCGAGGCGTGCGGCTGCGTGACGTGGAGCGTGAGCGAGGGCAAGGCCCGCGGCGAGGCCAAGCACGGCGCGTTCGTCGTGGAGCCGGAGGGCAAGCGGCACGCGCTGTACTTCTACGACCCGGACGGCCAGTCGCGGCACCTCCAGAGCGGCGAGGCGGGCAAGCTGCGCAAGGTCGCCGAGGAGATGGCGGCGCGTGGGCAGCCCGCGCCGCGCACCGCCGCCTCCGCCACGGATGATGCGGCGCTCATGCGGGCCTTCATGGGCGGCGCGATGGAGGACGAGGCGTGATCGTCTCGCAGGCCGCGCTCGAGCGGTTTGAGCGGCAGGTCGCGCGCGTGCGTGGCCGGCTTGCGGAGGCCCGGCGCCGCGGCATGCCGGTGCCCTCGGACGCGGCGCTCGAGGACTTCATCGCCCGCAACCGCCTCACCATCCTGCGCGGCCTCACCGAGCTACTCGCGCAGCGCGAGCCGCCGATCGATCCGGGACAGCCCGACGCCTGGACCGAGTCGCGGCGCACGGCCGCCAACCTCGAGGCGATGCAACTCCTCGTCAGCAAGCCCGCCGGGTCGCTCACGGTCGAGGATCGCCGCGTGCTCGCGCGTTACAGCGGGTGGGGCGGCCTGTCCATCGACAAGGCGCAGGCCGCGTTTCCGCCGTCGCTGCAGGTCGACACCCGCGGCCTGATCCACGAGTATTACACCCCGAGCGCCCTCGTCGCCGAGATCGCCAGGGTCACGCGGCCCCTGCTCGCGGATCTGGTCGGACTCGACGGCGTGATCCGGGCGATCGAGCCCTCCGCCGGCATTGGCCGCTTCATCCTCTCCTTCGATGCCCTGGGCGCCGCGCCGATCCGGTGGACGGCGGTCGAGTACTCGGCCCTGGCCGCCGCCCTGCTGTCCGCCGTGCGGCCCGGCCTGACCGTGTTCACCGGCCCCTTTGAGCGCTGGGTCGCGCAGCACTGGGACGAGGCAGTCGGGCAGATCAATCTCGCCATCAGCAACCCGCCGTTCGGCCAGCGTGGCGAGGCGGCCTTTGAGGATCGCGACCGCGACTACCGCGAGAAGACGGCCATGGCCTACTTCATGCGGCGCGGCCTCGATCTGCTCGCGCCCGGCGGCCTGGGCATCTTCATCGTGCCGATGGGGTTCATGAGCGATCCGAAGCGCCGCAAGCTGCGCGAGACGATCCTGCTCGGCAACCACGTGGCGACGGCGTTTCGCCTGCCGTCGCAGATTCGTCTGCCCGATGGCCGCAAGCGCGACCACTTCCCCGGCGCGCACAACGTCACCGACCTGATCTTCTTTCGCCGCCGCGCCGGCATGTTGGCCGAGCTCGACGCCGAGGACGTCCCGATCGCGGAGGGCCGCTACTTCGACATGGTGCCGCGCCACGTGCTCGGGGACATCGACACCAGCTACCGCCTCGCGGTGATCGGCCCGCCCGTGCGCCTCCCCGAGCTGATCGAGCGCCCGATCTGCCAGGACTGCCGGATCCGCGTCGTCGCACCTCGCATCGTCGCCACGCCGGGCGAGGCCGCCGTCGCCGATCCGCGGATCCTGTCCGCGCAGGCGCTTGTCGGCCGCGTGGATGCCTACCTCGCCGCGCTATCCGGCGCTCGCGCCGACGATCCATCGCTGCTATGGCCCGAGCTTGTGGACGCGCTGCGCGGCTGGACGGCGCGCCACGGCAACCCCTACGAGGCCAAGAACCTGCGCGCGCTGGCGAAGGACAAAGACCTCGCCCGCACTTTCCTGCGCGCCTTCGAGAACGACGGCACACTGATCGCGGGCCTGCGCGAGCGGCCGCCGGCCGCCCCGCGGTTGATCGCCAGCGGCGACCTGCTCGCCCTGGCCGACCACATCTACCGGCAAGAGCGCGGCCTGAGCCTCCCGCGGCTGATGCAGGAGAACGCGGCGCAGGGCGGCGCCGAGTCGCGCGAGGCGGCGGTGGCCCTGCTCGTGCGCGCTGGCTGGTGTCTCGACGGCCCTGGCCTCACGCTGCTACTGCCCGGCCCGGACTACTACAGCGGCGATCTGTGGGCCCGCTACGACCGGGCCATCCAGCACCCGGAGGATCCGCAGGCGCAGGAGCAGGTGCGGCGCCTGCTCGCCGCGATCCGCCCGGCGCTCCTCCATGATCTCGGCGAGTACTCGGTGCGTGAGGGCTGGGTTCCGCTGCCGCTGATCGCCGGATGGTTGCACGACACCATCAACGGCGGCTACCCCGAGATCGAACTGATCCGCGCGAGCGGCCTGGTCCAGGTCCGCGGCATCGACTACGCCGACCTCGACGCGAGCCCGCAGCTCGCGCCGCTGACCATCAACTTCCTCGGCTGGCTCAACCACGACAAGGTGAACTTCAGCCCCGAGCGCAAGAAGCTCCAGAGCCTCAACGAGGCCCGCGACGAGAAGATCGTCATGTGGAGCCGCGACTTCCGCGACTGGATCGCCGGGGCCCCGGAGCGCCAGCGGACCCTGCTCGAGGCGTACAACCGCGTCGCCCGCGGCTTCGTGCTGCCGTCGTACAGCGACGAGCCGATCCGCATCGCCCGCTGGACCCAAGATCCAAAGCGCCAGCTCTTCGACTACCAGCGCGCGGGCGTGCGGCGCCTGCTGTCCAACCGCAGCGGGATCCTCGTCTACGATGTCGGGGTCGGCAAGACCTTCACCGCGCTCGCGGCCATCGCCTCCGCCCGGCAAGAGGGGTGGGTGCGGCGGCCCGTCGTGCTCGTCCCGAACTCGCTGATCTTGCAGTGGCGCAACGAGACCGCGGCCGTGCTCCCGGATTACCGCGTGCTCTTGATCGGCACCAACATCGCCTACAAGGAGGAGGACGGGCAGCTCGTCGAGACGACGGAGACCGACAAGCCCGAACAGCGCGCCCAGAAGTGGGCCCGCTTCCAGGCCGGCGAGTACGACCTCGTCTTGCTGACCTACAGCTCCCTGGGCCGCACGCGCATGGACATGGACGCCGCGACGGCTTTTGTTCAGGACACCCCGGCGGTGATGCGGCAGCTCGCGCTCCAGCGCCGCAGCATCCTCGACAAGGACCCGAAAGACCGCACCGAGCGCGAGCGAGCGATCCTCGAGGAAGGCATCCCGTCGTGGATCCTCGAGCGCCTGGAGCTCCCCAAAGCCTGGGAGTACGACGGCGATATCAAGTGGGACGACCTCGGGATCGATCTCCTGGTCATCGACGAGATCCACAATTTTAAGAACCTCTTCAAACCCGAGCCGCGGGAGTACGGCGTGCCGGCGTTCATGGGATCGCCGGGCGAGGGCTCGGATCGGGCCTGGCAGCTCTGCTTTCGCAGCGCGGCGATCCGTCGCCGATCCGGCGGCGCGGGGATCATCGGCCTCTCCGCGACGCCCGCGAAGAACAGCCCGACCGAGCTGTACACCGCGGTCAGCTACGTCAACCCGCGCGCCTGGACCGACCTGCGCATCCACGACGCGGAGCAGTTCATCGACCGCTTCTGCATCATCGAGAAGCGGCCCGTGGTCACGGTGTCGATGGCGATCGAGGACCGCTCCGCGATGATCGGCTTCAAAAATCTGATCGATCTGCGCTCGATCCTCACGCGCCTGCTGGAGATGCGCAGCGCGGAGGAGATGGCGGCGCTTGGCCGCATCAAAAAGCCTCGCGCGCGCCAGGAATTGGTGCGCGTCGACCTGGACGACGCGCAGCGGGCCAAGACCGGCGCCCATGCCGACGCATTCGCCGCGAGGATGGCGACCGGCGGCGGCAACATGGCGCTCGGCCTGATCGTGCGCCTGGGCCTCGTGGCGATCCATGCGCAGCTCGACGAGGGCTATAGCTGGGACAACGCGCTTGGCGGCGACGACATGCCGGCGCCGGACTCGTTTCACTCGCCGAAGTTTCTCGCGGTCGCGGAGCGCATCGTCGCCACGCCCGGCTGCGGCCACATCGTCTTTTTGGAGCCGCTCGCCGCACAGCTCTGGCTGCGCGAGGTGTTGGTGGAGTACGGCATCCCCCGCGCCAAGATCGCCCTGCTCAACGCGCAGGCCGCCAAGTCGGCCGCCGATCGCCAGCGGCTCGCGCAGGGGTTTAATGAGGGCCGCTACATCGTGATCATCGCCAACTCGGTCGGCGGCGAGGGGGCCAACCTCCAGACCCGGACCTGCGCGGTGCACAACGTCGATCTGCCGTGGGATCCGATGACCCGGCGCCAGCGCAACGGCCGGGCCGATCGCCAGGGCAACGAGCTGGACGCGATCGTGATCTATGACTACCTCGCGCGCAGCTCCGGCGACGGGCCGCGCTTCGCCAAGATCCAGGGCAAAGGCACCTGGATCGATCAGGTGATGGAGTCGGAGGAGGACATCGTGTCCAACCCGAGCGCCATGGTCGAGGTCTCGCCGATCGAGCTGATCGCCGACCTGACCACGGATCCCGAGAAGACCCGCGCCTTGCTCGAGCAGGTCGCGCGCGAGGAGGCGGCGGCCCGCCGCGGGAAGTTACTGCGCCAGGTGGCGAGGCTGATGCGCTCGGCCGACGCGAGGTTTCGGGCCGCGGAGCGGGCCGAGGCGCCGCTGGACGCCGCCCGCCTGCGCCAGGAGGGACAGGCGGAGCTCGCGGCCCTGCGCACCGTCGACGCCTCGATCTGGCCGTTCTTCGATCAGGCGCGAGTGATCGAGCGTCTGCCGGTGCTGATCCCAGGGACCGGCGTCCCCTTCCACGAGGGCCTTCAGCTCTGGCACCTCGAGGGCGGCAAGCCGGCGCACCGCGAGTATGGCCGCGTGGAGGACCGGCGGATCGGCGAGCGTCGGGCCGGACGGGCCGTGTGGACGACGGTCGGCATCGACACCCTCGAGACGATCGCGCTCACACCCGCGAGCTTCACCGGCGGCTGGCCCGACGACGCGGCAGCCACCCAGACGGCCCTGGCGGAGGCGCTCGAGGTCATGGGCCGCCGGGGCGCCTGGGAGGACCTCGGCCTCATGTGGGCCAGCGAGCGCTTCCTGGACGCGACCTGGCCCCGCATCGCGGACGCGGTGCGTGACCGCCTCGCCGCGCGGACGTGGGCGAGCAGTGAGGACATGTATCCGGCGGTCGATTCGACCGGCGCGCTGTTCCTCGCCGACACACGCAGCCTGACCGGCATGCGCCTGCTGGCGCCCGGCGTGTCCGGCTTCGCCGAGTACCTGCGGCTCGCCGCCGCGAGCGCATACAAGGTCCCCGAGCTGCGCGACGTGGCCCGCCTGTGGTGGGAGCGTACGTTGCCCGCCGACTTCCGGCCGATCGCTACGGCGAAGCGCCTGCCCGTGGCGCCCGCTCCTCGCACGCCCACAACATCCGCACCGCCCGCGCTGACGTATGCCGAGCCGGGGACCCCGATCCAACATCAAAATCCCGCCTCGGTGCGGATCCTCGATCGCATCGTCGCGCGACTCGGCGAGCGTTTCACGGTCGAGGGCGTGCGCAGTGGTCATGGTTACCGCGTGGTCGATCTGCGCTCGAAAGACACCGACCGCGTGTTCACCGGGCTCCCTGTGGGGACCCTGCTCACCACCGTGTCGCTGCGCCATGCCGGCGATTCCGAGATCCTGGACGGATACGGCGATCTCAAGCAAGCGCTCCGCGACCACAAGCGGCCCCTGGACCAATACCGGGCGATCCGCACGTTCGTGCAGGACACCATCGACGAGATCACCGCCGACGAGCAGGCCGCGCCGCAAAAGGCCGTGCCAGCCCGGCCCGCGACCCCGGCCGAGCGCGCCGCGCCAGGGCGCGACCTGGCCGCGGCCGATGAGATGATGGGCCCGTCCCCCGTGGCTCCGCCCGCCCGCGCACCCGGCCTCTTCTGGCGCGTCGGCGATCGATGGTTCGGCGACACCGCCCTGATCCCCGGCAACGCGCGGCACTTGGGTTATGGCGACTTCGAGGCGACCCTCCCGGGCGGGCGCCTATACTTCGCCCGGCGGGGCGATGAGAAGTCCCTCCCTGGCCAGTCGGGCCGCTTGCATGAGCTGTCCCTGCGCGAGGGCAGCGACCTGCCCGGCGTGCTCGAGGGCCTCGTCGCCAAGGGCCTCGCCCAGTCGGGCGGCGTCTGGGATGACTGGCCGCGTGCCCCGGGCGAGTCGGAGGCCCCGCAGGGCCCGCCGCTCGCACAGGTGCAGCCCGCGGACGACGACAACGACGACGATGACAACGGCGGCGACGACGACGACGACGACGACG
>NZ_JACCSO010000669.1 GCF_013812955.1 Nannocystis sp.
GCTCGCGCATCTCGTCCGCGGCCTTGTTGGTGAAGCTGAGGGCGACGATGCTCTCGGCCGGCACGCCGCGCTCGAGCAGGTGGACCACGCGGTGGGTGATCACGCGGGTCTTGCCCGAGCCGGCGCCCGCCAGCACGAGGAGCGGACCCTCGGTGGTGGTGACGGCCTGGCGCTGATGAGGGTTGAGGCCGCTGAGGTCCATGCAGACGCCGGGAGTTTGTAGAGCCGCGTGGTGCCGCCCCGCAAGTCTTGTATCACGCGCGTGACTGTGCCTAAGGTGCGGCCCGGTGGACGCGCAGGCACCGCTGGAGATCATGCCGCTGGAGATCGTCCAGCTGGAGGTCGGGCTCTTGCAGAATTTCTGCGAAGTGATCGGCTGCCCGCACACCGGGGAGGCGGCGCTGGTGGACCCGGCCTTCGAGGTCGACCGCCTGCTGCGGGAGGCGACGCGGCGCGGCTGGAAGGTCACGACGATCTTCCTCACGCACACCCACGACGATCACGTCGCCGGCCTCGATGAGGCGGTCGAAGCGACGGGCGCGGTCGTCCGCTGCCATCCGCTCGAGCTCGCGGTCGCGCGCGGACATGCCCCCGGTCCCGGGGCCGTCGTGCCGGTCGCCGACGGCGAGTGGATCTCCCTCGGCCGCGGGCGGGTCCAAGCGATCCACGCACCCGGCCACACGCCGGGCTGCGTGTGCTGGTTCATCCCCGAGCCGGCCGCGCTGATCACCGGCGACGTGCTGTTCGTCGGCTCCTGCGGCAGCGCCTCCGACCCGCGCGCGATGCTCGACACGCTGCAGCGCAAGCTCGGCGCGCTCCCCGAGCACACCCGCCTCTATCCCGGTCACGACTACGGCAAGACGCCGACCAGCAGCCTGGCCTGGGAGTTCGCCCACAACCCCGCGCTGCGGGCCGAAACGCTGGCGAGCTTCTGCGCCTACAAGCGGATCCCCACGCCGCGCTGATCGCTACCACTGCCGGCGCTGGCGCGGGGCCTTCGGCGGAGGTCTGTAACCCTTCGCCAGCAACACATCGAAGGTGAGGCCGAGGTTGAGCATGAAGCTGACCAGCACGCGGTCCTCGTCGGCCTGCGTATTGACCGTCCTCCGCTTCGAGCTCGGCCCGACCACCAGGCCCGCCCAGCCCTCGATCGCCACCCGCGGCGAGACGTACTTGTGCACGCCGGCGCTGATCATCGCCGCGTGCAGCCCGTAGTCGTCGCGCGCCTCGGGCTTGTCGTAAAACGGCGGAACATATTGATCGCCGCCGAGGGTCGGGACCAGCAAGTACTCGGCGCGCACGAAGGCCAGCCGCGAGTACGCGCCGAGGCCGATGCCGGCGCCCGCGAGCCCGCTGTGGACCGCACGCGGTCGCTTGCGCAGGTTGCCGACCATCAGGCCGCGCACGTGCAAGTAGAGCAGCTTGTAGAGCTGCCCGCGCAGCTCGATGGTCGCGCCGGCGCCGAGGAAGTCGCCGTGGTGCCGGCACTCATAGCCGCCGTCCACGCTTTGACAGTCGGCTTCGCCCTTCGCGTGCGGGCCGAAGATGAAGCCGGCGCTGAGCGTCAACCGCGGCAACGGCGGGGAGATCTCCGCGACGCGGGCGCTTACGGGCGCGGGCGTCACCGCTGTGGCCGTCGGCGCCGGTTCGGTAGTGACCGTGGAGGTCGCAGGCTCGGGGGTCGCAGGCTCGGGGGGCGCAGAAGTGGTCGCAGGCTCGGGGGTCGCAGAAGTGGTCGCGGTGGTCGCGGTGGTCGCCGAGGCGCGCGCGGTGCCGGCGAGTGAGAGGGCCATCAAAGCGGCGAGGCAGGCGGGCACCATGCGGACGTGGCGGGCGTGGGGCTCAGGCCGGTGGGGACGCATGCAACCATGGTGCGCCGATCGGGCGATGATGACCAGAGCGTGATGTGTGCAGACAACGACAGGTCCGAAGCAGGTCCTACGCGGGCGAGGCGCGGTCATCGATCTTGATCTGGTGGGGCTTCACTGGATATGAAGAAATCCCAGTTTCTCGGTCGCCTGCGGGCCCTGAAGGCCTTCCAGCCGGCTCATGCAAGCCTTCGCGCTTGATCTGATCCAGATCAAACATTGCTGCTTGAATGCGCCCCGTCGCCGTCGTTCACGGCCGCCGTATCGGACGAGACCTCATGAAGAACATCGCCCCCACGCTCCTGGCCTCCACATTCCTCGCTCTTTTGCCGGCCTGCGACGTGCCGCTACCGGAGCAGTTCGTGCTCAAGAGCACCAGCTCGCTGCCCGAGGGCGTCGCTTACGACGGCGTCACCCACACCTTCTTTGCCACTGCGATCAACGGCGGCCAGATCACCCGCGTCACGCCGCTCGCCCAGGAGATCGTGTTTCATACCGACGCCGATCCGAAGCGGTCCTTCGGCGGCGCGCACGTCGACGAGGCGACCCGGCGGCTGTGGGTCTGCGTCGTCGACGTCAAGACCAACCCCTGGCCGACCTCGCAGGTGTGGGCCTTCAACATCGAGTCCAAGACGGTCACGCACAAGATCACTTTGCCGTTCATCTCGTTCTGCAACGACCTCGTCACCGATGACGACGGCACCGTCTACGCGACCGACTCGGCCAACCCGGCGATCTACAAGATCGACCCGAAGACCAGCGTCTTGTCGACGCTGGTCAGCGCCCCGGAGTTCGCCCCGCTCGCCCCGGGCGCGATCGGCCTCAACGGCCTCGACATCTCGCCCGACGGTGAGCGCCTGCTGGTCGTCAAGACCATCCCCGCCGCGATCTACAGCGTGCCGCTCGCCGACCCGCAGGCCTTCGTGCCGGTGCTGACCTCCGGCGACAACTTCGGCGGCCCTCCCGGTGACCCGCGCTTTCCGGGGCCCGACGGCGCCGAGTTCCTCGGCGACCAGCTCTACGTCGTCTACGACGGCGGCGTGCAGCAGCTGAGCTTCGCCGGCGACGACTGGACGCAGGCGGCGGTGAAGACCACCACCGCGGTGCCGAGCGGCTTGACCAGCGCCACGGTCGCCGAGGACCAGCTCTACGTGATCGACAGCGAGGTGTTCCGGGTCCTCTACCTGGCCCTCCCGCCGATCCTTCCGTTCACGGTCTCCCGCGTCGACCCGGGCCTGTTCGAGCAGATCTGATCCTCGCCGACCGCGCCGGTGCCCGCCCGGCCGCGGACACCGTCGGGTCATGGGCGCTGTCACGGTCCTCTCGCGGTCGCATCCCGACCGCGCGCGGGCCGTGATACGATCGCCCGCCGCGATGCCGCAGACCCTCCGCTTTCACCTCAACGACCGGCTGATCGAGGACCGCAGCGTACGCCCGACCACCACGCTGCTCGCGTATCTGCGCGAGAACTTGCACCTCACCGGCACCAAGGAAGGCTGCGCCGAGGGCGACTGCGGCGCGTGCACGGTCGTCCTGCTCGACGCCGACGCCCCCGGCGGCCCGAGCTATCGCGCCATCAACGCGTGCCTGGTGCTGCTGCCGATGGTCCAGGGCCGGCGCGTATACACCGTCGAGGGCCTGCGCGACGCCGCGGGCGGCTACCACCCGGTGCAGGAGGCGGTCGTGCGTGAGCTCGGCTCGCAGTGCGGCTACTGCACGCCGGGCGTGGTGATGGCGCTGTTCGAGGCCTGTTACCGCAAGGACCTGCGCGAGCCGTGGCAGCTCGACGACCAGATGTGCGGGAACCTGTGCCGCTGCACCGGCTACCGGCCGATCCGCGACGCGGCCCGGGCGGTCGCTGCGACCTGTCCTGAAGACCAGTTCAGTCGGACCTTGCGCGAGGCCGGGAGCGACTCGATGGCCTTCGCGCGGACCGAGCAGACCCGCAGCTACGCGACGCCGGCGAGCTTCGCCGAGCTGTGGGCCGTGCTCGCCGCGCGCCCGCAGTCGCGGCTGATCTGCGGCGGCACCGACCTCGCGCTGACCCTGACGCGGCGCTATCAGGACCTCCCGGAGCTGGTCTCGCTCGAGGGCCTGCCCGAGCTCCGCGGCGTCGCGCAAGTGGCCGGCGGCTGGCGCATCGGCGCGACCACGACCCTCGCGGACCTCGAGGCGGCCTGCCTCGCCGAGATGGTCGCCTACGTGCCGCTGCTGCGGATGCTGCGCTACTTCGCGTCGCGGCAGATCAAGAACCGGGCGACGATCGGCGGCAACCTCTGCAACGCCTCACCGATCGGCGACCTCGCGCCGGTGCTGCTCGGCCTCGGCGCGCGCGCCGAGCTGCGATCTGCGGCCGGCGTCCGCGAAGTGGCGCTCGACGAGTTCTTCCTCGCCTACCGCCAGACCGCGCTCCAGCCGGGCGAGATCCTCGCGGCCGTGCGGGTCCCCGACATCCCCGCCAACGCCCGCGCCGCGGCCTACAAGGTGTCCAAGCGGCGTGAGCTCGACATCAGCACCGTCGGCGCCGGCTTCTATGTCGAGCTCGACGACAGCGGCCGCGTCAGCCTCGTACGCCTCGCCTACGGCGGCATGGCGGCCACCCCGGCGCGCGCGCGTCACCTCGAGGCCGCCCTGCTCGGCAAGCCGTGGTCGATCGCCCAGGTCGAGGCCGCCCTGCCGGCCCTCGCCCACGACTTCCAACCCATCGATGACCTGCGCGGCTCGGCCTGGTATCGCGGCCTCGTCGCCGCCAACCTCGTCCGCGGCTTCGTGCGCGAGACGGAGCTCGTCGCTCTTCCCAACCTGTCCCAAAGGCCATCCGGCACCGTCCACCTGGAGGTCCTGCCATGAGCACCCCCACCAGCCCGCTCCACGGTCCCTCGCGCCACGAGAGCGCCCACGGCCACGTCTCCGGCGCGGCCCGCTACGTCGACGACCTGCCGGCGCCGGGCGGTCTGTTGTTCGGTCTGCCGGTCGGCTCGCCGGTGGCGCGCGGTCGACTGCGAGCGGTCGGTTGCGAGGCCGCGCTGGCGGTGCCGGGCGTGCACGCGGTGCTGCTGGCGCGCGACGTCCCGGGTCACAACCGCATCGGCGCGATCGTGCACGACGAGCCGCTGCTCGCCGAGGACGAGCTGTACGCGGTCGGCCAGCTGGTCGCATTGATCGTCGGCGAGTCGGTCGCGGTGTGTCGCGCCGCGGCGAAGGTGCTTGTGCTCGCGGTCGACGAGGCGCCGGCGATCCTCTCGATCGCCGACGCGATCGCGGCGGACTCGTACCTCGGCTCCCCGCACGTGATGCGTCGCGGCGATGTCGCGGCGGCGCTGGCCCGCGCCGCGCTGCAGCTCGAGGGCGAGCTGGCCAGCGGCGGCCAGGACCACTTCTACCTCGAGACCCAGGCCGCCCTGGCGATCCCCGGGGAAGACGGCGCGCTCGAGATCCACAGCTCCACGCAGCACCCGACCGAGGTCCAGGTCGCCACCGCGGAGATCCTCGGCTGCGATCGCAATCGCATCGTCGTCCAGGTCCCGCGCATGGGCGGCGGCTTCGGCGGCAAGGAGTCGCAGGCCACCCACTTCGCGGCCCTCGCGGCCCTCGCGGCCCTGCGCCTGCGCCGACCCGTCAAGGTCTGGCTCAGCCGCGAGCTCGACATGCAGATGACCGGCAAGCGCCACCCGTTCTGGTCGCGCTGGCGCGCCGGCTTCGATGCGCACGGCCGCCTCACCGCCTTCGAGGTCTTCACCTACGCCGACGGCGGCTGGAGCGTCGATCTCTCGCCGGCGATCCTCGACCGCGCGCTGTTTCACCTGTCGAACGCGTACTACATCCCCAACCTGCGCTTCGAGGGGCGAGCCGTGCGCACCAACACCGCCTCGAACACCGCGTTTCGCGGGTTCGGCGGTCCGCAGGGCATGCTCGTGATCGAGGACGCGATGACCCGCGCGGCCGAGCGACTCGGCATCGACCCGGCCGAGCTGCGCCGGCGAAACTATTACGGCGCAGAAGCCCTACAGGGGGACGACACGCCGGCCACACCGGGCGCGATCGAGGTCGACGCGCCCTTGCCCGAGGGCGAGCTCGACGAGCGCGTGCTCGCGTCGCTGCGTGACCGGGCGCTGACGCCGTATTATCAGAGCGTCGAGGACTGCAGGCTGCCGCGGATCCACCGCGAGCTGCTGGCGCAGGCCGACTACGCCGCGCGAAGGGCCGAGATCGAGGCCTTCAACGCTCGCTCGCCGCTGGTCAAGCGCGGCCTCGGCTTCATGCCGGTCAAGTTCGGGATCTCCTTCACCAACGCGGTGCTCAACCAGGCCGGCGCGCTGGTGCTGATCTACACCGATGGCAGCGTGCAGCTGAACCACGGCGGCACCGAGATGGGGCAGGGCCTGCACAGCAAGATGCTGGCGATCTGCGCCCACGAGCTCGGCGTGCCCGAGCGCCAGATCCGGGTCATGACGACCGCGACCGACAAGGTCCCCAACACCTCCGCCACCGCGGCCTCGAGCGGCTCGGACCTCAACGGCGCCGCCGTGCAGCTCGCCTGCGCCGAGCTGCGCGAGCGCCTGCGACCGCTCGCCGCCGAGCTGCTCGGGGTCGCCGCGCCGGAGCAGGTCGGCTTCGTGGACGGCCAGGTCGGCGTCGCCGGCGGGCCCAGCATCAGCTTCGCCGAGCTGACCCGGACCGCGTGGGCGCGAAGGATCAGCCTGAGCGCCGCGGGTTATTATGCGACGCCGGGCATCGTGTATGACCGCGAGGCCGGGCGCGGCAAGCCCTTCCACTACTTCGCCTACGGGGCCGCGCTCACCGAGGTCGAGGTCTCCGGCCTCACGGGCGAGCATCGGGTGCTGCGCGTCGACATCCTGCACGACGTCGGCCGCTCGTTGCTGCCCAACATCGATCGCGGGCAGATCGAGGGCGGGTACATCCAGGGCCTCGGCTGGCTGACCTGCGAGGAGCTGGTCTGGGATCCGCGCGGTCACCTGCTGACCCACGGTCCCTCGACCTACAAGATCCCCGCCGTCGGCGACGCACCCGAGGACTTTCGCGTCACCTTGCTGAGCTCGGCGCCGCAGGTCAACGTGATCCACGGCAGCAAGGCGGTCGGCGAGCCGCCGCTGATGCTCGCCATCTCGGTGATCGCGGCGCTTCGTCACGCGATCGCGGGCTTCGGCGAGGTCGGCGTGGCGCCGCGCCTGGCCATCCCGTGCACGCCCGAGGCGATCCTTCGCGCGATCGAGGAAGTGTGCGCGCCGGCTCGCGCGACGCTGGTCAGCGCGGCCGAGTAGCCGGGCTGCGCTCGAACCTGGCCTCGAGCACAGCCACCACCGCGAAGGCCAGCGCCGCCGCGGCCATCGAGCACAGGAACGGGGCGGTCCAGGCGAACACGTAGCGGCCGGCGAGCCAGGCGATCAAACCCACGCCGAGGGCCGCGAGGGCGCTGTGTGGACCGCCGAGGCGGGTCGAGAGGCCGAGCACGAACACGACGAACAGGCCGCCGGTGCCGAAGGCGGAGGCGCCCTCGACGAGCTCGTGCACGTGGTCGGCGGAGCGGGCGAGCAGGAAGGCGAAGCCGGCGAACACGAGCACACACAGCCGCGCGGTGCGCAGCTTGGCGGCGTCGCCGAGGCCGGGCCGGAGCGGGAGCACGAGGTTTTGCGAGGTCAGCGAGGCCGCGGCCAGCAACGCGCTGTCGACCGTGGAGAGGATCGCCGAGATCAGCGCGCCGATGAAGGCGATGTACGCGAGGCCGCCGAGGTGGCGGCGTGCGACCTCGCCGAGCAGCTGTTCGGGCTGGGCGAGGTCGGGCACGAGCTGGGTCCCGACCACGCCGATGAACGCGGGGATCAGGCCGACCACGAGGTAGATCAGGCCGCCGACCAGCGTCGCGCGCCGGGCGATGCTGGCCGAGCGGCAAGCGAGCACCCGCGAGACCAGCTCCTGGGCGACCAGTGAGCCGCACACGGGGATCATCCAGCTGTCGAGCAGCTCGAGCGGGCCGGGGGAAGATGTCCCAAAGGCCAGGCGCGCCGGATCGACGGCGGCGAGCGCCGCCTCGATGCCGCCCAGGTGGGTGACGACCGCGATCAGCAGCAGGCCGAGGCCGATGATCAGCGCGATGCCCTGGATCAGGTCGGTGACCACGTCCGCGAGCAGGCCGCCCGACACGGTGTAGAGCATGACGATGCCCGCGGCCGCCGCGATCGCCAGGTCGGGGTCGACGCCGGCGGTCACCGCCAGCACCTGACCGAAGGCGCGGATCTGGGCGCCCGCCCACATGATCGAGCTCGGCACCAGCAGCAGGGCGGTGAAGCGCTCGGCGCCGGGGCCGAAGCGCTGGCGCATCAGGTCCGCGATCGTCACCAGGCCGCGCCGCCACAGCGCCGCCGCGAACACGGCGCCCATCAACAGCAGACACAGCGCGTAGCCGAAGGGCTCGGCGCCCCCGCCGGTCAGGCCGTGCTCGAAGATCTGCCCGGCCGCGCCGACGCAGGTCTCGGCGCCGAACCATGTGGCGAAGATCGTGAAGCTCGCCAGGCCGAGGCCGAGGCTGCGGCCGGCCAGCAGGTAGTCCTCCTGGCTGCGCACGCGGCGGGCGACCCACAGCCCGATGGCGAGCTGCAGCAGCACGTAGACCGCGACGCCGACGACCTGCGGGTTCACGGCGCCCGGCCTCGACTCAGTCGACGAAGAAGTCGGGGATCAGCGTCGCGCCCGGGGTGACCGAGTAACGCTCGAAGTCGGTGACCCCGGCCTCGCGCAGCAGGTCCTCGTCGATGAAGAAGTTGCCGGTGCAGGCCCGGCTGTCGCGGGTCAGGATCAGGTGCGCGGCGTCGGCCATGATGTCGACGGTGCGGCAGCCGGCCATCATCGCCGGGCCGCCGATCAGGTTGATCGCCGAGGTGGCGATCGCGGTGCGCGGCCACAGAGCATTAACGGCGAGCTCACCCTCGAACTCGGCCGCCATGCCGAGCACGCACATGCTCATGCCGAACTTGGCCATGGTGTACGCGACGTGGTTCTTGAACCACTTGGCGTCCATGTTGAGCGGCGGCGAGAGGTTCAAGATGTGCGGGTTCGCGGCCTTCTTGAGGTGCGGGATGCAGGCCTGCGAGCACAGGTAGGTGCCGCGCGTATTGACGTGGTGCATCAGGTCGTAGCGCTTCATCGGCGTCTCGAGCGTGCCGGTGAGGCTGATCGCGCTGGCGTTGTTGACCAGGATGTCGATGCCGCCGAAGGTCTCGATCGTGCGCGCGACCGCGGCGAGCACCTGCGACTCCTCGCGGATGTCGACCATCAGCGCGAGCGCCTTGCCGCCGGCGGCCTCGATCTCCTGCGCGGCCGAGTGGATCGTGCCGGGCAGCTTGGGGTGCGGCTCGCTGGTCTTGGCGGCGATGACGACGTTGGCGCCGTCACGCGCGGCGCGCAGGCCGATCGCGAGGCCGATGCCGCGGCTGGCACCGGAGATGAAGAGGGTCTTGCCCTTGAGCGATGTGTGCGATGCGTTGGTCACGGTTGTCATGGAGAGCTGGGTTCCTCGGGCACGGTGGGGGCGCCCGCTGGGCGCTGGTAACTGATGGCCATGATGTTGAAGGTGGCCCGGCCGCGCGGACGTTCGACGACCACGTCGTCGCCCTCTTCCTTGCCGAGCAGCGCCTTGCCCACGGGCGAGGCGACGCTGATCTTGCCGCGGCTGACGTCGAACTCGTCGGCGCCCACGAGCTGGTAGTACACGGCCCTGCCGTCCTCGTCCTCGAGCGTGACCCAGGCCCCGAAGGTCACCTTGTCGGGGTCGCGGTCCGGCACCGTGAACAGCTTCAAGTTGTCGAGGCGCTTCGACAGGAACTCGAGCCGCTTGTCGATCTCCCGCAGCCGCCGCTTGCCGTAGATGTACTCGGCGTTCTCCGACCTGTCCCCGAGGGCAGCCGCGGTCCCGACCTCGTGAGTCACCCGCGGGCGCTCGACCCTCCACAGAAACTCGAGCTCGTCGCGCAGCTTCTTGAGGCCCTCGGCCGTGATGTAGAACTTCGGCGGTTCTTGCGCCACGGCGGCACCATGGCGCGGAACGACCGCGGCGGTCAACCGGTCGTCAGCGCTTCACTCGGGCGCCAGGGCCTGCGGCGGACCCGCGGTCAGGGGCACGGCCTCCTCGGCCTCGACCAGCGCCTGGGCGACCACCAGCTCGGCCTGCTTCTGCATGCCGGCCGCACGCCCGCCGGCCATCACGATCGCCGCGACGCTGCCGACCAGCAGGCCGATGCCGAGCATCATCATCATCGTGGAGATCATGAAGCCGAGGATGGTGACGCCGACGGCCACGCCGGAGAACATCACCGCGGCGAGCGCGAGGTTGTTGCCGCTGCGTTCGCTGCGGACCTCGACGAGGGCGCCGCCCTGGCCGTCGGACTCGCTGTGGATGCGGTAGAGCATGCCGCTGCGGTCGTCGAGGATGTCGATGTCGCCGTTGCCCTGACGATGGCCGCGGTGACCGACCTGGCGCCCGATGGCGGCGCGTACGGTCTCGGCTGCGCGGTCGGGTGGGAGGTTCAATTGCGTGCGTGCGGAGTAGCCTTGCACGGCGGCGCCTGCGGACTTGGCGAGCGCCGAGGACGGCGCGCCGCTCGAGCGTTGGGCGAGCGCCTGACGCAGCTCCTCGGGAGAGATGCCGGCCTCAGCCGCGGCCTCGCGTAGCTCCTGATCCGTGAGGTTTACCCGCTCGTTCATCGCGGGCCCAGGTTAGCGCACTCGCTGTGACAGTTGGGGCCCGTGTTAAAACCTCTGCCATGACCGACCTCCCGTTCATGGCGGCAGTGCAGGAGCGTCGGTTGGCGGAGCTGGCCGCGCGGGGGGTCCAGATCATTGATCCGCGCCAGACCTACGTCGACGCCTCGGTCGTGCCGGAGCGGATCCACGCCGGTGTGATCCTCCACCCCGGCACTCGCCTCAGCGGCGCGCGGACTTTCTTCGCACCTCGCGCCGAGCTCGGACGCGAGGGTCCGGTCACCGCGATCGACTGCGTGCTCGGCGAGGGCGCGCGCATCGACGGCGGCCACGCCCGCGGCGCCGTGCTGCTGCGCGGGGCCTCAGCGGGCTGCGCGGCGCACCTGCGCGAGGGCACCCTGCTCGAGGAGGAGGCCAGCACCGCCCACGCCGTCGGCCTCAAGCACTCGATCCTGCTCGCCTTCGTCACCGTCGGCTCGCTGGTCAACTTCTGCGACCTGCTGATGACCGGCGGCAGCTCGCGCCAGGACCACTCGGAGGTCGGCAGCGGCTACATCCACTTCAACTTCACGCCCTGGGGCGCGCGCGGCGACAAGGCCACCGCCTCGCTGATCGGCGACGTGCCGCGCGGCGTGCTCTTGCGTGGACGAAGGATCTTCCTCGGCGGCAGCGGCGGCATGGTCGGCCCGCGGCAGGTCGGCTTCGGCTCGCTCGTCGGCGCCGGGACCGTGCTGCGCAAGGATGTCCCCGAGGACAGGTTGATGATCCAGACCGCCCGTGAGGTCGAGAAGCCGCTGTCGCCCGACACCATCGACTCGATCGAGCCGCGCGCCGCCCACAACATCCGCTACCTCGCCGAGCTCCACGCCCTGCGCGCCTGGTACGCGGAGATCCGCCTGCGCCGCGCGCCCCACGGCGGCCCCCTCGAGCACGTCCGCATCGTCGCCCAGGAGGCCCTCGCCACCATCGACCTCTGCATGGCCGAGCGCCAGGCCCGGTTCGACTACTTTTTACAGGAGCGCGGCGTCGAGGCGCCCGAGCTCGCCACGAGCCGCCGTCACCCCTGTCCGCTGGTGCTCTCGCCCAGCGAGCCCAATGACAGGTACGTCGACCACATCGAGTGGGTGCGGACCCTCGCCGAGCCCGACGCCGTCGCGCTCGGCTCGTGGCTGGCCGGCATCGTGCGCGACGTCGCCAGCCGCTAGCTGCTCACCCGCTCGTGCGCTCGCTTTGCGCGGCGAGGCTCGGCCCGAGCAGCTCGAGGGCCCGGCGGGTGCCCATGACGGTGACGAGGGTGGTCAGCTTGGGGCCCTTGTCGCGGTCGATGAGCAGGTCGTAGACGACCGGCAGGAACGACTTGTTGTCGAGGGGGGTGCCCTCGGTCAGCGTCTTCATGGTCGGGACGAGGCCGTCCTCGTCGATGTCGGGGTTGGCCTGCAAGGTTGCGACCAGGCGGCCGAGGCAGGTCGCCTCGTCGGCGCTGAGCGAGCGGGTCTTGGCGGCCTTGCGGATGGTGTAGCGAAAGTCGTCCGGTGCGAACTTCTCGAGCCAGTTGCGCACGCACAGGGCGCGCTGATGGCAGCGCTCGCGCTCGGCGTCGGTGGTGAGCTGGCCGGTGGCCACGTAGTGCTCGACGGTGCGCTCGAGGTCACCCTCGAAGATCTGCAGGATCATGCTCAGGTGGCGAAAGCCGGGGATGAAGGGCATCGCCTCGCCGGGGAGGATGCGGTGCGGCTGCACGCTCGAGAGGTCGAGCGCGCGCTGGGCGACGAGCCGCTTGTGCTCGTCCTTGGCCTCCTCGAGCCCGTAGGCGACCCGCCGCACGCGATCATAAGCCTCGTAGAGGGTGACGACGTCGAGGTCGAAGCTGATCTGAAATTCGGTGTTCGGCCGATACGACACGAAGATCCAGCGCAGCACCTCGGGCTCGTAGACCTCGAGGCAGTCGAGCACCGTCACGACGTCGCCCTTCGAGCTCGAGATCTTGCCGGCGCGACCCTTGACCCGCACGAAGTCGTAGCCGACGTACTCCGGCGCGCTGCCGCCGTAGACCTCGCGCACGATGTCCTTGGCGGTGTCGAAGCTGCCGCCCGCGGTGCTGTGATCCTTGCCGCCGGGCTCGAAGCACACGCCCTCCTCCGCCCAGCGCATCGGCCAGTCGATGCGCCACGGCAGCTTGAGGTTGCCGCCCTCGCGCAGGTCGACCTCGCGGGTGTGACCGCAGCGGGCGCAGGTGTAGCGCACGGTCCACTCGCCGGTCACGGCGAAGCCGAGCTTGTCGCGGCCGCACTCGTCGCAAAACCCGTAGAGCGGCAACCAGTCGTCGCCCAGCCGGGTTGTGGCGGTCGTCTCCTCGCGCACGCGGTTCAGGATCTCGCGGATCTTCGCCGCGCCCTGCAGCGCCTTGTGGATGCCCTCGGCGTAGTCACCCGCGCGGTAGCGTCGCGACTGGCGGATGAACTCCGGGCGGATCCCGAGCGGCGGCAAGCTGCGCTCGAACTGCGCGATGTGATGCGAGGCGTAGCTGTCGTGCTCGCCGAACGGGTCCGGCACGTCGACGATGCTCTTGCCGAGATGCGTCGCCAGCAGCTCCGGCTGCGGCATGCCGCCCGGCACCTTGCGAAACACGTCGAAGTCGTCCCACGAGTAGATGAAGCGCACCGCGGCCCCGCGGTCACGCAGGGCCCGGGCGACCAGGTCGACCGTCATCACCTCGCGAAAGTTGCCGACATGCACGACGCCCGAGGGCGTGATGCCGGCCGCGACGGTGATGACCTGCGCCTCCGGATGAGCGGCGAGGGTCCGGGCGGCGGCCTGGTCGGCCCAATGATTGAGGTAGGGGTCGTTCGACTCCATGGGGCCTTGGTTTTTGCGCGAACCGGGCCGCGCGCACAAGGCCCCTTGCCTCACGCCGCGCAGGGGGCCTTCAAACGGCGCTCAAACAGCGCTCAGGAGGCCACCTTCGGGCACTTGGCGTCGTCGATGATCGCGTTGACGCGCTCCATCAGCGGTTGACCGGCCTTCTGGGCGGTGAAGATCTTGCCGGCCTCCGTGGCGTTGTTGCACGCCTCCTTGGGGCTCTTTTTATAATTGGCGACCGAGGCCAGGCCGGTGAGCGCGCGCGCGGCGATCAGCTCGTTGCCCGGCTTCTCGGCGGCGAGACGCTGCGCCTTGATGAAGGTCGAGGCGGCGGAGTCGAGCTCCTCGGGGTGCGCCAGCTGCTCCTTCTCCTCGCCGCCGAAGGCCATGTTGACCTTGGCCTCGCCGTAGAGCACCAGCGCCAGGCCCGCGTTCGGACCGTCGGTCTGCAGCTTGTAGGCGGCCTCGAAGTTGCCGGCGGCGGTCTTGTCGTCGTCGACGCCGAGCTGATAAGCGCCGAGCGCGAGCTTGGCGACGACCTGCAGCTCCTTGTCGCCGGTCTGTTCGCCCATCGCCACCGCATACTCGGCCGGCTCCTTGGCGTCCTCGGCGACCGGGTCGACCACGGAGAGCGCGAGCCAGGCCGCGCTCAGGCCCGAGGCGCGCAGCTGCTGGCGGCTCTTGAGGTCCGCGGTGAGCGGCGTGAGCAGCTCCTTGGCCTTGTCGAAGTTGCCGAGCATGAACTGCTGGCGGCCCTCGGCGATCGCCGGCGGATCGGGCTCCTGCGGCACCGTGGTGGTCGTCCCGGCGGTCTTCGGGTCGCCGTTGGAGGTGCCCGTGCCGGTGCCCGCGCCCGCGCCGTCGGGCGAGGTGGTGGTGGCAGGGTCCTTCTTGCAGGCGCCGGCCAGGGCGATCACAGTGAGGCAGAGCAGGGTGCGCTTCATGGGGTAGTCGTTTCCGAGGAGGGTTGAACGGCGGGGAGATCGTCTCGCGCCGCCGGGGCGGATCGGGGCAGCTCGGGGACCGGGTCGCGTCTACACACCCGGACGTAGAGGTTCCCGTCAGCGCCGAGTGTGCCGTAAACCAGGCGCGTCGGGTCGGGATCTTCACCGAAACGCTCGGGGCTGAAGCGCGCCACGACCTCGACCTCGTCGCCGAGCAAGAGAGCGCGATATGCCCGGTGCGGCCCGATCTTGTCCTCGGGTGCGATGACCTCCGCGAGCCCGAGGTTCTCGATCGTGACCCGTCCGGTCTGGTCCGCGAGGCTCACGTACTCGGCGGCGACCGCCGCGTCACGCGAGGCGTCGCTGCGATTTTGCCACACGCACTCGCGCCCCGGCGTGCCCCCCAGCGTGCCATCGGCGGCCGCGAGCACGCCGCGCATCAACACCGGACCTGCCGGGGCCTCGGCGATCGGGGTGACCAAACCGCGCTGGACCATGCGCCCGACCATCGCCGAGAATTGCGGGTCCTCCTTGAGCTTGCTGGTGCTGCGACGCCCGCGAGGCGCGCTGTTGCGCTTGCCGTATTGCCGCTGCAGGCGCTGGTTCCCGAACCAAAACACCAGGATCGCCAGCGGGATCAGCACGGCGTAGAAGGTGGCTCCCTCGATCGCGGCGAGCATCATGGCAGCCTACCAGTACGCCTCGGCGACGGTGAGGGTGAAGCCGAGGACATCCTTGTCGCCGCGGGCCAAGGTCTTGCCCTCGACCAGGGAGCGGCCGATGGCGCCCGGTTCGATGCGGGCGATCGGGGCGCCGCGCATGCGCTTGCCGTCGGAGAACTGGACCTCGGGGATGACCCCCTCGATCGCCACGGTGCCGCGGTTTTCCACCCGCAAGATCCAGCGGATCCTCCCGAGCCAGATCTCCGGGCTGCCCTCGACGTCGAACTTCAGGGTCGGACCGATGTCGTAGGCCCGGTTCGGGCGCCCCTCGTGCTGGCGCGGGACCAGATGCATGCGCTCGGCCTGGTAGTCCATCTGCACGAAAAATTCGCGCATCACGTTGAGCCCGAGCAGACCCTCGGTCCGCTCGTTCACGCAGCCGTCGCACACCGACACCAGCAGGCCCTCGAGGACCGTATCTCCCAGCCGAAGCGCTGGTAGATACACCATTCGGCTCTCGCGTGGTCCGCTCGCGGTGTTGAACTGCAGGGTCGGCGCGGACTCGGGGACATCGAGACCGAGCTTCTCGGCGGTCTTGGTGTTGACGGTGGTGAAGGAGGCGCCGGTGTCGAACAGGTAGGGCAGCTCGACGCGCCCGGCCGGCCCGCGCAGCTCGATGCTCATCAAGATCGCGTTGCCCGCCGCCGAGAAGGGCACGGCGATCTCCGTGGCGATCGGCGTGCGCGCGGGGGTCGGCTCGGGCGCCCGGACCGCAGGAACGTCCTCGGGCGGGTCGATCTGGTCGGCGAGGCCGTGCCCGATCGCGCTCAAGATCCGCGTCACCTGGTGCGAGTCGCCCAGGCTCTGCGCCGCCCAGGTGTCCTGCGAGCGCAGCGCCTGGACCAGGGCCTTCGGCGCGAACTGGGACACCAGCAGCAGCCAGCCCAGGTTCCACGCCAGCAGCAGCCACGCCAGCGTCCCCCACATCCGCCGCGACTCACCCCCGTGCTTCCACGCGGCCAGACCCAATGGCAGACCCAGCGTCACCGCCGCGCTGAGCAGCCATAACCAGCTGGTGTTGGTGTGCGGGCTCAGCTGGGTCACCCGCGCGAGCGCAAAGTTGCACCACAGCGCGAAGGGCACCACCAGCATCGACGTGAACACGAGCGCCACCCACAGCGCGGTCATCATGGTGCCGATGACAAAAGGCGCGCCCGACCGCGGCGCGGTCAGGGGTGGACTCGAGCGTCCGGGGCGCGGTTTGTTCACGCCGGGCATACTAGCCGAATTTGCCGGCTTCTGAAGACGGTCGTTGGCTCGCAGCGGCAAAATCCGTAGGATGTGCGGCGGGAATGGCAGAGTCGCCGAAACCAGCAAAGGTCGCCACGTTCGGCGTTCGCTTCGAGTCTTACGACGACTTTCTGGTCGAGTACACGGACAACTTGCGGCGTGGCTTCTTGATGTTGCCGGGGGTTCGCAACCTCGAGCCGGAGCAAGCGGTGCGCATCAAGTTGAGCCTGCCGAACCGGGCCATCTTGTATCTCAGCGGCGCCGTCAGCGACGCGGGCGCGGACGCTGGCAAGGGCACGCTCGTCAAGCTCGGGGCCTTCACCGGCGAGCAAGAGAAGATCCTCGGCATGTGCGTGAATTCGGTGCTCGTCGACCCCGTGCCGGCGGCCGTCGAGACCGTGCCGGCCCGCCCGCTCAGCATCCTGCTCGTCGACGACTCGCCGAGCGTGCGCACCGAGCTGGGCGCGGCGCTGCGCGCTCGCGGCCTGCTGGTCAGCACCGCCGACAACGGCCTGCTGGCGATGTCCGCCGCGCTCAAACAAGAGCCCGACCTCGTGCTCACCGACGTCGAGATGCCGGAGATGGACGGCTGGACGCTGCTGCGGATGGCCCGCTCGCGCAAGAAGCTGGCCCACATCCCGATCGTGTTCCTGACGGCGCTCAGCGACGACATGTCCCGGCTTCAGGGCTACCGCATGGGCGTCGACGACTACCTGCCGAAGACCCTCCCGCCCGACGAGATCCTCGCGCGCATCCAGGGCGTGCTGGCCCGCCGCAGCAGCGCCCCGAGCACCGCCGTCGAGAGCCGCGGCCTGCGCGGCGACCTGCATCACGTGCGCCTCAGCAGCGTGCTCGCCTTCCTCGAGGCCGAGAAGAAGACCGGCGACCTGCGCCTCGACAACGGCGATGACAACGCCGTGCTGCGCATCATCAACGGCGCGCTGCACGACGTGAAGAACCTCGGCCGCTGGAAGCACCCGCACGAACGCGTCTTCGAGCTGCTGTCGTGGACCAGCGGACAGTTCGAGCTGTTCGCGTTGCCCGGCGGCGAATTCGAGTTCAGCACCAAGGAGCCGGTCTCCGTCACCCATCTGCTGATGGAACACGCCCGCCGCGAGGACGAGGCCGCCGAGGCGGCGCGTCGCAAGTCCTGACCTGCTGTCCTCGCTGTCCTCGCTGTCCTCGCTGTCCCGGCTGTCCCATGGGGCATGCGCTTAAAGACAGAAGGCGCCCACCTGGGGCGCCGCTGTCATCCGCGAGTGCGGTCCGTTACTTGGTGACGGTGGCGCAGGTCGCGTCGGCCGACCAGCTGTTGCCCGACTGGAACGGCTGGGTGTTCATGATCAGGTAGGTGCCGCCGTGCTGGCCGCAGTGGATCTTGGCCTGGTCGACGGCGCCCTGGGCGGTCGGGGCGGAGCCCTTGGCGATGCCGATCTCGGTGTAGGCGCCGGTCATGTCGGCCTTCGAGGCCACGACCTTGACGGCGGACGCGGCGACCGGTGGGCCCGCGACGCCGCCGTTGTTGCCGCGGAAGCTGCCAGAGACGCCGCCCGCGCAGGCAGAGAGGGCGAGGGCGGACGAGAGACTCAGGGTGAACATCAGAGAGCGCATAGGTACTCCGAACATCGGGGTGAGAGGCGGGCCGAACCGGTGACCGGCCGTGGCCGGTGGGGCAGGGCGAGCAGGGAAGCGAGAGGGCGGCTAGACGTCGGTGTGGGTCGGAACATTCGCGGTCCGGGAGCCGGAGCCGCGCGGCGCCTGGGAGCCGGGGCCGCGGTTCTGGAGCACCTTGAGGCCGTCGGGGCGGATCCCGCCGCCGGGAGGGCGTCCGCACGCGCCGGGTTGTGCCCCACCGGAGAGTGCCCCGCCGGCGGCATGGGTTTCGGGGCCGTGGGCGGTGCAGCGGCTGCAGTCACCGGCGCAGCCGCTGCGGCGGCGGATTATCCAGCGTGCGGTCAGCCACGCGGTGGCCGCGGCGACGCACAGCAGCATCATCACTGGTTGAAACCAGGGTTGTGCGAGCAGGCTCTGTGCCAGCAGGAGTGGCTCGAGCAGGCCCGGGAGCGCAGCGAGCGAGTCAGTTGCGGCCACGAGTGACATCTTACTCACCCATCCTACTCGCTGATCCTACTCGGCCTTGCGGCCGAGCCGGTCGGCCTCCTCGGAGGGGCACCAGCCGCCCTTGATGCCGCGCGCGCGCGGGCACAGGCCATAGAGCTCGAGGCGATGCCGCACCAGGTTGAAGCCGAAGCTGCGCGCGACCCGCTCCTGCTCCTGCTCGATGTCGGTGTTCTGGAACTCGAGCACGTGCTGGCACTCGATGCAGATCAGGTGATCATGGTGCTCTGTGTCACCCGCCGTCTCGTACATCGTCTGGCCCTCGCCGAAGCGGCGCAGCGCGGCGAGCCCGCATTCGGTCAGCAGCTTGAGCGTGCGATACACCGTCGCGTAGCCGATGCGCGGGTTCTCCGAGCGACTGAGGCTCAGCAGCTCCTCGATGCTGATGTGCCCGTCGGTGCTGAAGAACTTCTGGGCGATCAGGTCGCGCTGGCGCGTCGACTTGAGCTGCTTCTTCTCGAGATAGGCGTGAAACTGCCCCATCAGGCTGTCGACGTCCGTCCCTACGGGATGTTGCCGGCGGTCCTGCACGGGGCCGACCGTAACGCTTGGCTCGGCCTGCGGCAAGCGTTGCGGGCGTGAAACCGACCTCGTATAGTCCGCCGCGCATGGCGACCCCAGCCCAGCCCTCAGCTCCCCGGCGCCGCGGACCGGCCACGACCGGGACGACTCCCGAGGCGGCCCGAACCGGGCTCGTGGATCCGTCTGGTATGGGCAGCGAGCCCGCGGCGCCGGCGATCGACACCGTGCTCGGCGAGCTCGAGCGGGTGGTGGCGGAGCTCGAGGCCGGTGACCTGCCGCTGGAGATCGCTCTGCGCCGCTTCGAGGACGGCGTTCGCCTGGCCAGACAGGGCGGTCAGCTGCTCGACGCGGTCGAGCAGCGGGTCGAGATGCTGCTCGAGGGCCGCGAGGGCAGCGTGCCCTTCCCCGGCGCCGACGTGCAGGACGAGGATGAAGGGGATGACGACGATGACTCCGTTTGACCTGCATGCGTACTTGACCGACCGGCGCCAGCGCGTCGACGAGGCGCTCGCCGCGGCCCTCCCATCACTCGGCCCGGACGACCCCGGCCGGCTCAAGGAGGGCATGCAGTACGCCGTCCTCCAGGGCGGCAAACGCATGCGCCCGATGATCATCATCGCCGCCTGCGAGGCCGCCGGTGGCACCGTCGCGGCCGCGCTCCCGGGCTGCTGCGCGCTCGAGATGATCCACGCCTACTCGCTCGTCCACGACGACCTGCCGGCGATGGACAACGACCTCGAGCGCCGCGGTCGCCCCACCGTGCACGTCGCCTTCGGCCACGCCCAGGCGATCCTCATCGGCGACGCGCTGCTCACCCACGCCTTCGAGGTCCTCGGCCGCGGCGTCAGCGGCGTCAGCGGCATCAGCGGCGACCGCATCGCCGCCGCCATGACCCGCCTCGCCCATCACGCCGGCATCCACGGCATGGTCGGCGGCCAGGCCCTCGACATCGCCCACGGCCAGGACATCCACGCCCTCGAGCTGCTCGAGCGCGTGCACGCCCTCAAGACCGGTGCGCTCTACGCCGCCGGCGGAGCCATCGGGGCCCTGTGCGGCGGCGCCAGCGATGCCCAGGTCCAGGACCTCGAGCGCTGGGGCCTCAAGTTCGGCATCGCCTTCCAGCACGCCGACGACATCCTCGACGACGACC
>NZ_JACCSO010000706.1 GCF_013812955.1 Nannocystis sp.
GCGCCGGCTCCGGTGCATGGCCAGGCCCGCTGCTTGCGCGAGCCCGGGGCCCAGCCGGACGGCGCGCGTCACGTCGACGATGGGCTGCAGCTGTGGCGCGGAGAGGCGTGCGTCGGCCTGTTCGCGCCGGTGCCAGCGGCGGTGTGGCAATACGCGCTCTCGGGTTATTCCCCGGTGGCCGGATGGGTGGCGGCGCGGCTGCAAGGCGGAGCCGGACGCCGGTCCTCGCCGCTCGACGCGATCCAGTCCGAGCGCTGGAGCACCGCGACCAGCGAGGAGCTGCTCACGCTGTTGTGGACGGTCGAGGCGACGCTGGCGCTGGCACCGGACCAGGCGGCCGCGCTCGCGGCGGCCTGCGCGGGCCCGCACTGGGAGGCGGAGGTGTTTCCGCGGCCGAGCGCGGCCGAGCGCCGCGAGCCGAGCGCGGCCCGCCCGGGAGCCGCCGGGTTGCTCGAAGTCGTGCAGCTCGGCTAACATGCCGGGCGATGCGAAGCGTGCTCCTGGGTCTCGGTCTGGTCGCCTCGGTGGCGGTCGGTTGTGCGGCGGATGAAGCGCAAGACTGCGATTGCGCGGAGATCGGCTGCTTCGCGGATATGTGCACCAGGACGGTCTTCGTCAGCGCCGAGCCGGTGGCCGCCGGTTTCGGCGGCGTCGCAGCGGCCGACCAGCTGTGCGCGCAGCAAGCCGCGGCGGCGATGTTGCCGGGCACCTACTACGCGTGGCTCAGCGACAGCACCCGATCGCCCTTCGGGCGGTTCTCGAAGTCGACGGTGCCCTACGTGCTCCCGGACGGGACCCAGGTGGCGGCCGACTACGCGGCGCTGCGCAGCGACCCGGTCGGCCTGATCGACGTGACGGCGGCCGGCCAGAAGTCGACCGGCGCCGACGATGCCAAGGTCTGGACGGGCAGCGGCGTCGACGGCCGCGCGGACAATTTTAATAATGCCTCGAACTACTGCAGCGATTGGTCCATCAACGTCATCGAGGACACCGCGGTCGTCGGCCTGCTGCGCGGCCGCAACAAGCTCGACGACTGGACCTCGCACCGGCTGGTCCCGTGCACGGGTGAGGGATATCTGTACTGTTTCCAACAGTAGAGATAATGACCAGGTGATCGCGAAGTTACGGATGGATGGAGGCGGGCTCGAGCGCGCCTCCATCCGCGCTCCAGCGCATTGAGCGCGCGGGAGCTCGCGCCACGCCGGTCGATGGTCCGGCTGGCCGTCTGCATATGGTGGGGGTACGCCGTGCTGGCGGTGCGATCGCTCTCGAGGTCCGCGCCCGGTCGGCGCGCGAGGACGCCCGCGCGCGGGGTACGCTCGTGGACCTGTCGGCGCGTCACGGCCTCCTGCCGGCCAGCGCCGAGCATCAAACCTGGGAGCGATTGAACATGCGACAGACACACCTTACTGAAGTTCTCGGCCTCGGCCTGTGCCTGACCCTCGGCGCCGCCTGCGGCAACGACGGCAATACCAGTGCTTCCGCGACGGAGACCGGCGGCACCACCCAGGCGACCGAGCCCGTGGATGGGACGACGACGACCGACGGCGGCACTGTCGGCGCGACCATGGGCCAGCCGACCACCGGCGACGCCGGCTCGGGCACCGAGGGCGGCACGACCGCCGCGCCCGGCACGACCACCGTCGAGATGACCGACACCACCGCGGACGTGACCGCGACCGAGCCGCCGGGCACCTCGAGCTCCACCGGCGAGCCCGACACGACGACCACCGGCGGCTCGACGACCACCGGCGGCTCGACGACCGAGGAGGGCAGCTCGAGCTCCACCGGCGAGCCCGACACGACCACCGGCGACGTCGACCCGGCCTGTCAGGCGCCGGCCGAGCAGCCGCCGTGCGACCAGGGCACCGACGACGTGTTCAAGGCGATCGGCCTCAACTGCTCCGACGACCTCAGCAAGGCGATCCCGATCACGAACCCGGTGCTGATGGCCAACAACCAGACCTACCGGGTCGCCACGCACTTCGGCACGGCCAAGGACCCGATGGATCCGAACCTGTGGGCCTGGGGCCCGCACGAGGGCGAGCGCTTCCTCGTGGTCGGCACCGGCACGTTCCCGGCGCTGAACGCCGAGGGCGCCCTCATCGAGGCCAACGGCCAGGACAGCCAGGCCAACGCCAACCCCGACGGCCTGACCCAGCTCCCGGGGATCATGAAGGTCGACAAGGGCTCCAACAACGGCCTGGGCGGGACCCCGTTCATGAACTGCGACGGCGTCAACGACTGCTCCGACACCATCGAGCCGCAGTGGAACATCCCGTTCAACGCGGTCGCCAACGACGTGTTCTACATGTCGTTCGACCTCGTCGTCCCGCAGGGCACCAACGGCTACCTGCTCGACTTCGTGTACTTCTCCGAGGAGTGGCCGAACTTCGTCGATTCGAGCTTCAACGACATGATGATCGTGTGGTCGACCAGCGAGACCTTCACCGGCAACGTCACCTTCATCGAGGGCCAGCCGCTGACCGTCACCGCGCTCGATCCCTACATGACCATCCAGCCCGGCAACCCGCTGCTCGCCGGCACCGGCTTCCCCGGCGACGGCGAGGGCGCCTCGACCGGCTGGTTCACCGCCAAGGGCTCCGCCCTCCCCGGCGAGACCTTCACCATCGCCATCACCGTCTTCGACATGGGCGACTCGTCGTGGGACACCGTCGGCATCGTCGACAAGTTCCGCTGGGACTGCGTCGGCTGCATCCCGAGCGAGGTCGACAGCTGCGGCATCGTGCCGCTGTGATCGCGCCTGTCCCTCGGGTCAGGTAGTATCGGACGCTCGGGCCGCTGATCGGCCCGGCGCCTAAAACGTGATCTTGATCGCGGGGGCCGAGGGGCCCTCGCCGTCGAGCGAGCGGCCGAGCGCGGCGAGCACGGCGGTATAAAACCGCTTGCTGCGCTCGAGCTCGGTGACGACGAGGTGGATGTGATCGATGAGGCGACCGCGGTGGATCTCTTGCACCTGCATGGTGGCGCAATCTTCACACCGTACGCGCACACCGTCAAGGTGTCGCGGCGCGTCACGGCTCAATCGCCGTAGATGTCCCTTGAGACATCTACGGCGATCCGTCCTGCTGTCGCGATCAGCTCGCTTGCTCGCGGGCCCGGGCGAGCGTCGACTGGACCGCGTCGATCCAGCGCGGCGGGAAGCGCGATGGATCGGTCATCCAGCCGGCGATGCTCGGCACGGCGCGGGCGATGCCCGCCCGCTCGTCGGCCACCGCCGCGACCAGCAGGGCGCCGGTCTCCGGCAGTCGTGCGTCCCAATCGTCGCCGACCTGGCGCGCGAACGCGGTCGACTGCGCGGCGAACACCGCCTCGTCGATGTGCGCCTGGCGCTGCTCGCGCAGCAGCTGCGCGGCACCCAGCAGCGTCGCGTAGACCTCCCCGCGCCCGGGGACCGCCGCGACCAGCTCGGTGTGCAGCACCACGAGGTGCAGCTCCAGCATCCACCGTGGCATGCCGCGGGAGGCCAGCACCAGGCCCAGCCAGGTGACCTGCTCGTCGACGACGATGGCGCCGCGCTCGGCGAGGGTCACCAGCCAGGCGCTGTCGCTGCGGGTGAATCGCTGGCCGCGCTCCGCGTAGCGCTGCTCATAATACGGGAATCGTCGCCATGACCGCTCGCCCGCCCGCAGCGCCGCATCCAGCTCGCGTGGGTCGGTGCAGATCGCGTGGGCCCCGGCCTCCGGATTGAGCGCGTTGAGCTGGTTCCACGGGTGACCCGGGGTCGATTGAGCTCGGTCCATATCGAGGGAGAATAATATACAGTCGCCGGGGTGAGCCGCCAGTCCTGGGCTGGCGGCGGCGTTTGCGGCGCAAAAAATGCCGGGGACCAGGCGCCCGGGCCGTAAAACCAGTGGACCACCCTTGATTGGGGGCCTGCCGGATCGCGCAATGATGTTACAAGGACGCGGTGAGGTACCTCGGAATCATCAGCATCGCTTTCGGAGTCCTGGCGCTCGGGATTTACGGGGTGTTTGCGCTCTGGATCGTCGACCGTCACGAGCAAGCGGTCGCGCAGACCGAGGACGCCCAGCGCCACAGCAGCGATCCCATGGGCAATGGCGTGCCGGCGCTGCTGGAGAGCCAGCGCGACAAGCGGGACAAGGCCGTGAACATTCGGCTCGTCAGCGGGGTGGCGAGCGCCATCTTGATCGTCGGGGGCATCGGGTTGATGACGCGCCGCCGCCGGCTGACGGCGCCTCGATGAGCTTCGGCGGCGACGGTGACCTCGTTCGCGGCGTCTTCTGAAGCCGACTCTCAGGCCTCACATTCGCGCGAGCGATGATAATCGCGCCGCGTAACCGTGATCGCACGGCTCGTATGTGATGCACTCCACAATGCGACCAGTCGCGCCGACGCGGCGTCAGACCATCGTTCGGTCGGGTGCGCAGCGCCTTGCCCACGGCCTGCGTGGATCCTGCACGGTTGCCCTGGCCGCGCAAAGCTGCTTGGCTCGGCCCCGAGGTGCAGACCATGGGCAATACGGGGCGACATCGGTGGAGTCTGGTGCGGGTGTTCGGGCTCGGAGCGCTGCTGGCCGGCGGGTGCAGCGAGGACGGTGACCCCGGCTCGGCCTCGATGGCCACGGACCCGACGATGGCGGGCAGCTCCACGAGCACGGCGACCGGCGCGTGGATGACCATGGCCACGAGCACGGCCACGAGCACGAGCACGGCCACGAGCACGACCACGAGCACGTCCACGACCACCGCTCCGACCACCGGCGAGACCGTGTGCAGCAGCGACAGCGAGTGCGCCCAGGCGGTCGGGGAGTGCCAGCAGGATGTCTGTGAGGCGGGGGTGTGCGTGGTGATGAACCTGCCGGTCGATGCGCCGATCGCCGATCCGGCGGGCAACTGCCGGCGCGCGGTCTGCGATGGTGCGGGCCAGGTCAAGGACCTGCCGGACGACAGCGACCTCGCCGTCAACGACCCCGGCAACTGCAAGGCGACCACGTGCTCGGGCGGTCAGCCGGGCTTCGTCGCCGACGACCTCGATCTGCCGAACGACGGCATCGAGTGCACGCTCGACGAGTGCGATCAGGGCACGGCCAAGTTCACCGCCAAGCCGACCAACAGCTTCTGCGGCGCGAAGGGTGCGAAGTTTTGCCACGATGATACCAGCTGCCAGGACTGCAAGCAGGTCAGCGAGGCCTGCGAGGACGAGAGCCTCACGGAGGCGAACGAGACCCAGCTGACCGCGCACAAGCTCGGCACCATCAGCGACGCGGACAGCTCGGGCAGCTTCGTCTGCGCGGTGCTCGACGGCGCGGATGATGTCGACTGGTACACCTTCAACGGCAACGACGCCCTGTTCAACTACGTCGATCCGACCCGCGAGGTCATCAGCGACTTCAATCATCGCATCTGCGTATATATTACGTGCGACAACGGCCAGCCGACGATCGGCTGCGGCGGCGACGAGACCAAGGACGTCGCGCCGATGGGCCAGCCCGGCTGCTGCGGGGTCGGCAACGTCTCGCCCTCGCTCAACTGCCAGGGCACCGATGACAGCGCGACGATCTGGGTGAAGGTCGAGAACATCGACGCGCTCGCCTGCGTGCCCTACGAGCTGACCTACCACTTCTAGCGCGAGCCTGGCGCGAGCGTGAGCCGCACGGATGTGGACCGCGGGGCGAAGGCGGGGCCTGCGAAATCTTTTTTGACGACCGCGCGTTGGGCCCGGCAGAGGCACCATGCACAGGTTTCACTCGCCCGCCGCGCGCCGAGGGATCGGCGTTCACATCGCTCGCATCGCCGTCTTCTCCGCGGCCGTCATGGCCATCACCGGCGTCGTCGTCGCCGATGTGATCGCCGCGGAGGACGAGGAGCCCGCCGCGATGGTGCTGGGCGACGATGACTCGCTGGCGGTCGATATGATCGCGGACGAGCGTGGGCCGCTGCAGCTCGCCGTCGTCGTCCCGATCGGCGCGCTGCCGGTCGCGGGGATCCTCCCCCAGTTCATCTCCGAGCCGGACTTCGGCTCCGGGCCGCCGAAGCTGAAGAAGAAGCGTCGGTCGGGCAAGCTCAAGTTCGGTCGCTTCGAGGGTTACTGAGGCTCTTTAAGATGCTCGCGCTCCTGCTCGGCACGACGGTCTTCCTGGTGTTGATGGCCGGTCTCTTCATCCCGCTCGAGGGCTGGTCGCCGCGTCGCGCCATCGAGGTGCCCGCGCGCACGATCGGGCTGTGCGTCGGCCTGCTGTTCGTCGACGTGCTGGTGATGGAGTGGATCGGTGGGGCGGTGCTCGACCAGCTGGCCGAGCTCGGCCCGGTGCTCGAGCAGACCAGCGGGGCCCGCATCGCCGCGGCGCTGGTGCTCGCCGAGCTGGCCGGCTACGCGATCCACCGACTCATGCACCGCGTCCCGTGGCTGTGGCGCTTCCATGCCGTGCACCACGCGCCCACCGAGCTCCACTGGCTCGAGGCCTGGCGGCAGCACCCGGTCGACTTCGTGGTCCACGGGATCGCCGTCGGCCTGCCCGCCGCGCTGCTCGGCGCATCACTCGCCGACTTCGCGGCGGTCGTCCTGCTGCGCAAGACCTATACGACCTTCCTGCACGCCAACCTGAGCTGGCGCCTGCGCGGCCTCGAGCGCTGGATCGCCACCCCCGATTATCACGCGCTCCATCACAGCCACGCGCCGCAGGACCGCGACCGCAACTTCGCCGGCATGCTGCCGGTGCTCGACCGCCTGTTCGGCACGCACGCGCCGCTGCGCGGATGAGACGTCACAAGAGGCTGCACCAGCCCGACCTCCGGCGCGCCGGTCCACGAGGGCGAGAGCCCGAGATCAGCGCTCACAGGCCGAGCAGGCGCAGGACCTCGGCGATCGGCTGGCCAGCGAAGCGGGCGCGGGCCTGCTCGGTGGTGGAGAAGGAGCGCGTCAGCATGCGGTCGACGTAGAGCGTGCCGTCGAGGTGATCGACCTCGTGTTGCAGGATGCGAGCGGGCCAGCCGCGCACGCGCATCGTGTGTGATTGGCCGTGCTGGTCGAGCCCCGTGACCTCGACCTCGGCGCTGCGCTCGACCAGGCCGGTGTAACCCTGCACGCTCAGGCAGCCCTCGAAGAAGGTGCGGGTCTCGTCGCCGATCGCACGCAGCGCGGGGTTGATGAACACACGCACCGGGACCTCGACCCGCTCGCGCTCGCGGAGCTCGTCGGGGCCGAGCTTGGCCATCAGCTCGGCGCGGTCCTCGAGCACGAGCACACGCAGCGGCACGCCGATCTGCGGGGCCGCGAGACCGACCCCGGGGGCGCTGCGCATCGCGGCGATCATCGTGGTGATCAGCTGCTGGATCTCGGCGCTGGCGATGCGCTCGGGGGCCACCTCGGCGGCGCGGCTGCGCAGCACTGGGGCGCCGATCTGGACGATCGCGGGGGAGTCGGAGGAGGACGGCGAGGAGGGGGAAGTCATGGTCGAGGCGGGCGCACACCCGGGTCCGGCGAGCATGACCGCTACCACCAGCGAGGCGAGGCGAGGGGGAGCCATGGCGGCCATGATACAGTTCGCGCGTGCAAGCCCGTATCCTCGTAATCTCGGCGGTATTCCTCGCGGCCTGCGGCGATGCGCCAGGCGCGGGCATGAGCACGACCGAATCCACCGCCGGCGACACCGGGGACCTGGCGACGTCGACGAGCACGGATACGCCGACCTCGACCTCGACCGCGAGCACCGGTTCGAGCACCGCCGGGACCACGGGCGAGACCACGGGCGAGACCACGGGCGAGACGAGCGCCGAGACGAGCGGCGAGACCAGCACCGAGACCACCGAGGTCATGACCTCGTCGACCAGCACCGGGGAGCCGCTCGACGAGACGTGGATCCGGGGCTTCGGCGCGCCGGAATCGCAGCACCCTGGCGGCCTCGGCTTCGCGGCGGGCGGTGAGCTGTGGGTCGCTGGAGATGTGTACGGCAGCATCGACCTCGGCGCGGGCTTGCTCGCGCCTGCGGGCAGCGGGATCTACCTCGCCAAGTATGCGCCGGGCGGCGAGACGATTCACGCCCGCAGCTTCGCCCCGGCGGGCGGCGAGCCGACCCTCACGCAGGTCGCCGGCCTCGTCGTCGACGGCGCCGGCGCGGTGATCGTCACCGGCTGGCTCGAGGGCAGCTATACCCTCGGCGGCAGCGAGCTGAGCGCGAACGAGGTCGACTTTTATGTGGCGAAGTGGGACGCCGCGGGTGAGCCGGTGTGGGGGCAAAAATTCGGCGGCGTAGACTGGCAAGTCAGCGCCGCGCTGGCGCTGGGCCCCGACGATTCGGTGTGGGTGGCCGGGGCCGCGCTCGCGCCCTTCGACATGGGGAACATCGCTTTGCAGGGTGCGGCGAGCACGGGCATGTTCGTGGCCCGCCTCGCGGCCGATGGCACCCCGCTGCAGGGCCAGTGGTGGGGCGAGACCGGCAATCAGGAGATCCGCAGCATCGCGGTGTGCGCCGATGATTCGCTGGCGATCGGCGGTTTTTTTGATGATTCGCTGCAGTTCGGGGCGCAAAAGGTCCATTCGGTCGGCGACAAGGACATGTTCGTCGCCCGCCTCGACCCCGAGGGCGCGCCGACGTGGATCCGCGCCCATGGCAGTACCAGCGTCGATTATGTGCCGCAGGTGGCCTGCGACGCGACGCTGGTGTTCGCGGGCGTCGGCACCGGCAAGCTGCAGGTCGGCGAGCTCGCGCTCGATCCCGCGGCGAACGCCGATGTCGTGCTCGCGCGCCTCGATCTCGACGGCAATCTGCTCGCGGCGATAGCGATCACGGGACCCGAGGATCAGCTGCCGACCGGCCTCGCGCTGCTGCCCGGCGGTGACTCGGCCATGGCCTTCACCAGCGCGGGCACGGTCACGCTCGGCAAGTCGCAGTACGCCGCGCAGGGCGCCAGCGACCTCGTATTCGCCCGACATACGCCGTCGGGGGCGACGCCGGTGCAGCTGGTGGGCGTCGGTGATGGCGCTGTGCAGCGCGGTGGGCCGCTCGCCGTGCATGCGACCGGGGTGGCCGCGCTCGCGGGCAGCTTCGCGGGCACGATCACGTGGCCCGCGCTCGCGCCGGTCGTCGCCGAGGGCGCCGAGGACCTCATGCTCGTGCGCTTCACGCCCGGACCGTGAACGGGCCTGCGCGTCCGCGCCTGCGGCCGGTCTGCATCGTTATCGACACGAGATAGTGCGAGCACCGCGCCGCCGTCGCTGGTGGGGATCTCGGTACACTGCCAGGGTGTTGGATCCAGCTGTACGACTCGTTGTCTGGGCGCTCGTGATCGCCGCCGCGATCTCGCCCGGCCAGGCCCGCGCGGGTGAGGTGTCGAAGCCGTTTCCCGGGGTCACGCTGGTCCGCCGCGCGGGCGAGGCCGCGATGGTGGTCGTCGACCTGTGCGCGCCGGGGGTGAGCGTGCGGGCCACCAAATACGCGGAGCGCAAGGCGACGCCCGCGGGCTGGGCCCAGCCGCTCGGCCTCGAGGTCGCACAAAACGCCGACTTCTTCGACTACCCGGGATGGACTTATGTGGTGGGTCGGGCCCGCGGCGGCGGCCAGGACTGGCCCGCAAACGCGCAGCAGAAGGAGGGGCGGCCCTACTGGCAGTTCGGCGCGGCGCAGGCGCTCGGGGTCGCGAACGGCGCGACCCCGCCGGTCGCTGGCATCACCGAGATCGTCGGCGGCCACAATGTCATCATCTCGGGCGGCGCGAGCACGGGGCCGTGGGCGCCGGCCAACGACGGTGAGCTGCTCAATACGCTGCACGAGCGCAGCGCCGTCGGCATCAGCGCGGACGGGCGCAAGTTATATCTGATGAGTACGGTGAAGTCGGTCTCGGCGACGACGGTGGTGAGCTGGCTGAAATCCATGGCCTCCGAGGCCGGCGCGCCGCCGATTCACTTTGCGACCAACCAGGACGGCGGCGGCTCCTCCCAGCTCTTTGTAAAAGGGCTCGGGCAGGTCGTCGACAGCGGGCGGCTTGTGAACAACCACCTCGGCATCGCGGCGAAGGGCGCGGGCGCGTCGCCGCAGTGCAACAACGCGCCCCCGAAGGGCTTTTTGGACGAGGCGGGCTGCGAGACGATCGTCGGCTGGGCGCAAGATCCGACCGAGCCCGATGCGGTGATCTCGGTGCATTTGACCTTCAACGCGCCGGCCGGCGATCCCGCCGCTGTGAGCGCGACCGTGGCGGCAGGGGTGCATCGTGAAGATCTATGCATGGCGATCGGCTCGTGCAAGCATGGCTTTCGCGCGCCGACGCCGATCAGCTTGCTCGACGGGGCGCCGCACGATGTGCACGCATATGGCATCGACAGCGAGACTGGCCTCGAGAAGCAGCTCGCCTCGAGCCCGCGCACGCTGATGTGCGCGCCGCCCCCGCTGGAGGGCGTGCGCCGGCATGTGCCGAATCCGATGGTACTGGCGGCGTGGAAGTTCTCGATGTTCGCCGACATGTTGACGGTCGACGACGAGCTCCTCGCGGGTCTGCCGGAGTCGATCGCCATCCCCGAGGCGCCGGCGCTGATCCGCGCCGACGACGGCAGCCCCGAGGTGTGGCTGGTCGATGGCCTCGCGGGCGAGGTTCGCCGCCACATCCCGAACCCGGAGGTCGCCGCGGCCTGGCGCCTCAACCTCGCCGTGGTGACCGTGCGGCCCGCGCTCGAGGTCGCGGCGCTGCTCGAGGGCCCACCGCTGCGCCCCCGGC